>NZ_JAVSCF010000422.1:0-3068 GCF_031932565.1 Streptomyces sp. B1866 | reverse complement strand
CCGCCGGGCGCGCCGCACGGCCCGGGGCGCCGCGCGGCCGTCACTCCGCGCGGCGCCCGGGGCCGTGGGCCTCGCGGCCGACACACCGCGGCAGCACCCCCCACAGGCCCGCGCACAGGGCGAACGTGCCCGCCGCGGCGAGGCTGCCCCAGCCCCGGCCCAGCACCACGTCCACGATCAGCAGCACCGCGGAGGTGAACGCCAGCGACAGCACCGCGAGGCCCGCGGCGGTCAGCCGGGAGGAGACCTCCACCACGCGCCGCTTGGCCTGCCGCCCGAACAGCGTCCGGTGCACGGCGGCGGGCGCGGTGAGCAGGGCGGCGGCCGTCACCGCGAGCAGCAGCGCCGCGATGTACGTGCCGCGCTGCACGTGGTCCAGGGCGGTGAAGCGCTGGGTGAAGGCCAGCGTCAGCAGGAACGCGAACAGGATCTGCACCCCGGTCTGCGTCACCCGCAGCTCCTGGAGCAGCTCGGCGTAGTTGCGGTCCGCGCGCTCCGTCGGCGTCTCGCGGCGCGCCGAGTCGGCCGAGTCCCCGCCCGCCTGACCGGCGTGACGCGCGTCGTCCGCGCCGCCCGCGGAGGACGTTCCCATGTCTCTCATAGGGGACGTCTTACCGGAACGGCTCACAGTACGCGCCGCGCGTCGCCCGTCGCGCCGTGCGCCTCGGCCAGCTCCCGTATCCGCTCGTACACCCGCCCGGCGGCCGGGCTGATCAGGTAGTGGGGCATGTCGCCGCGCTCGGTCACGCCCTGCGGGGTGGTGCCGCCGACGTACGCGGAGTACAGGACCAGCCCGTCCCGCTCCCGCATGTCGATGCCCAGCGCCGAGAAGCCGGGGAAGGTGTCGGTCTGGTAGACGTGCAGGCCGTCGGCGGCCGGGCCGTAGCGCTCCTTGAAGCGGCCGAACCGCTCCAGCGAGTCCTTGACCTTGCGGGCCATGTCCTCCTGGAACTGCCGGGCCAGGGCGGCGGCCGCCTCCGAGTCCGGGTCCAGCAGGTAGCAGCGGTACGTGCCGCCCCGGGCCAGCAGCCGCAGCACGGCGTCGCGGTAGCGGGCCGGGCGCTCGGTGGTGACCAGGCGGCTGGAGGAGGTGCGCAGCGCGGTGCCCAGGTCGCACACGTCCGAGGTGGCAGCGTCCAGCAGCCGCACCTTCTCCTCCGGGCTCGGCCGCTCGGGGTAGGCGCGCACCGGCACTCCGCCGGTCAGACCCTGCCCGGCCAGCCATGTCCGGGTGGCCCGGTCCGCCCCGCCGTCGGCGGACATCAGGTACACGCCCCGGCCCTCGTACGCGCCCACGGCGGTGAACAGCCCGGCGTGCGGGCCCGCGGTGCGGTACACGTCCTCCGAGACGGCCAGGCAGTCGCGCGGGGCGGCCCGCTCCAGATGGGCGCCCCGGTTGATGTCGGGGGAGTGGATGGTGCCGGTGCGGCCGTCGCCGGTGTACCGGATCGTGCCCTTGTGCACGGCCATCCGCAGGTGCAGTCCGCCGTCCACCCCCGCCTGCGCGAACTCGTCCCGCAGGTGCCGCAGGTCCAGGGTGAGGAAGGCCCGGGCCGCCTCCAGGGCCACGTCGCGGGCCACGCTCTCGCGCTCGTCGTGCACGGCGAAGAACCCGCCGTCGCCCCGCCAGCTCCACAGGTCGCTGCGCGCGCACCCCAGGCGCGCGGAGATCTGCCCGATCCGCGCGAGCATCCGCTCGCGTAACAGGTCGAACGCGTGCGCGGCCCGGTCCCTGGGGTTCGCCAGGACGATCGTGGAGTACCCGGAGGTGTCCACGAAGACCAGGTACACGTTGTCGTAGGTCCGGTCCGCCCGGAACTGGTCACTCACGAGCGCCGCCCCTCCCCGCGGGGGCCACCCGCCCCCGCCGCAGCGCCGCCCGCCGGCGGGCGGCATGTTCACGCTAGCGTCTCGCGGCCGGCCCGCACCGCCCCCGCGCCGACGGCCGGCCGCCCGCCCGCGCCGGGGCGGGGCCGGGGCGGGCGGCGCGGCGGCCGGGGATCCGGGGTCAGCGCACGTGGCCGTACGACACGCTCCGGGTCCAGATCCGCTCCAGCCGCACCACCGAACCGGTCTTGGGCGCGTGCCACACCCGGCCGCGCCCGGCGTACAGGCCCACGTGGTAGACGCCGCGCCGGGAGTGGAAGAAGACCAGGTCGCCGCGGTGGCGGGAGGAGGGGGCGACGTGCCGGGTGTGGCGGTACTGGGCCGCCGCCGTGCGCGGCAGCCGCTTGCCGGCCCGTCGGTAGGAGTAGAGCGTCAGGCCCGAGCAGTCGAAGCGGCGCGGCCCCGTCGCCCCGTACTGGTACGGCGCGCCCTTCTTCGACGCGGCGACGTGCAGGGCGACGGCGGGCACGGTCGCCGCCTCGGCCCGGTCGGCGGACCCGGGCAGGACCACCGGGCCGCCGACGGCGGCCAGCGTGAGGGCGGTGACCGCACCGGCCCGGAGGAACAGCGTGGGAAATCGTGTGCGCACATCCATGGCGCGACCCTTCGTCAGCCGCCTGTGAAGGGTGACCTGTCGGGTTCGGGCAGGCGAAGAATGCCCGGCCCCGCGCTCGCGCGGCGGCTTCACCCCAAGGGGCCTGCGCGGGCGTCCACCCGCCTCGGCCCCGCACTTCCGGGTCCTCCACTCCCGCCGTCCACACACCTCGACCAGGCATCCGGGACGGCGGCGGGACTCGGCGTCCGCCCGGAGCGCCCCGCCGCCGCGGCGGGGGCTTGTCGTTGGGGGGATCGTCACGCACGCCGTGCCTGGACGCCGAAACGAAACGCCGGTCTGTGAGTCTGGTCACGGTTGCTCCGGGCGGGTGGGACGCGCCCCCGCCCGCCCGCCGCGCGGCCGGACGCCACCCCTCTCCACCTGGGCGAATCGGCGCGGTGCGGCCGCCACACGCCGTGCGCGGGCGCAACTCGGCCGGATGTGCGCGCCCGCCCTCCGCGCTGCGCCGAACGGGTAGGGGGCGCGTGTCTTCGGCCATTCGCGCGCCCCGCGCACGGGTGGCCGGGGCCGCCGGGGCGCGCGGCACCGGAGGCGCGCGGCGCGACAGGCCGCCGGCGCGCCGGGT
>NZ_JAVSCF010000421.1:0-3124 GCF_031932565.1 Streptomyces sp. B1866 | reverse complement strand
TGGACCCACCACGCCACCGGCACACTCACCGCCGATGTCCCGCAGCCCCGGACCGGCGAACCGGGCGCGTGGCCGCCGGTCGGCGCCGAGGCCGTCGACACGGCAGAGGTGTACGAGCGGTTCGCGGAGTTCGGCTACTCCTACGGCCCGGCCTTTCGGGGTCTGCGGGCCGCGTGGCGCCACGGTGACGAGTTCTTCGCCGAGGTCGCTCTGCCTGACACGGGCGAGCGCGCGGAGCACGGGTTCGCTCTGCACCCGGCACTCCTGGACGCCGCGCTGCACATCGCCGCGCTGGACGCCGTGGAGGCGTCGGGCGCGACCCTGCTGCCGTTCGCCTGGGCGGGGGTGGCGCGGTATGCCGCCGTGCGGCCCCTCGCGGCCCTGCGTGTACGGCTTCGGCGCACCGGCCAGTACACGGTGTCGGTCCTGGCGACCGACGAGAGCGGCGCTCCGGTGCTCCAGGCCGAGTCGCTGGCGCTGCGGCCCGTATCCGAGCAGTTCGCCGGATCGGTCGACGCCGTCGGCGACTGGCTGCACCGCGTGGAGTGGGCTCCGGTCCCGCTCGCGGAGCCCCGGGACGACACGCTCCGGTGGGCGGTGCTCGGCGACTCGTCGGCGGCGGCCGCTCTGGTCGCCCTGGGAGGCGTGGCGTGCGCGGACCCGGGCTCGGTGGCCGAGGCGGACGTCCGGGTGGCCGTCCTGCCCTGCCCTGCTGTTGCCGGGACCGCGCCCGACGCCGCCGCGGAGGCGGTGCGCGACGCCCTGGACGCCGTCCGCCGGTGGCTCGCCGACGACCGCCTCGCCGATGTACGCCTGATCGTCGCCACGCGCGGGGCGATCGGCGCGGGAGCGCACGACGACGTGCCCTGCCCGGCCTACGCGGCTGTCTGGGGCCTGGTGCGGTCCGCGCAGACCGAGCACCCGGGCCGTTTCGTCCTGGTCGACCTCGATCCGCGGGGCGACGGCGCGGCGGCGCCCGCCGAGTTGCGCGCCGTCCTCGCCGCCGGTGAGCCGCAGGCGATCGTCCGGGACGGCGCCGTGCTGACGCCGCGTCTGGTCCGCGCGGCCGCCGACTCCGCGCTCGTACCGCCGGACGGGGCCGCGCCGTGGCGCCTCGCGGCGGGGCCGGGGCGCACGCTCGACTCCGTCGGTGTCGTGGAGCACTCCGACGCCGCGGCGCCGCTGGCGGAGGGGCAGGCCAGGGTCGCGGTGCGCGCCGCCGGGGTCAACTTCCGCGACGCGCTGATCGCGCTGGGCATGTATCCCGGCCGGGCGGTCGTCGGCGCCGAGGCGGCGGGCGTCGTCCTGGAGACCGGGCCCGGTGTGGCGGACCTGGCCCCGGGCGACCGCGTCATGGGGCTGTTCGACGGCTCGTTCGGCCCGCTCGCGGTCGCGGACCGGCGCCTGCTCGCCCGCGTGCCGTCCGGCTGGTCGTTCGTGCAGGCGGCGTCCGTACCGATCGTGTTCCTGACCGCGCTGTACGGGCTGCGGGACCTCGCGGGGCTCCGGGCCGGCGAGTCGGTGCTCGTACACGCCGCCGCCGGGGGCGTCGGCATGGCCGCGGTCCAGCTCGCGCGGCACTGGGGTGCCGAGGTGTTCGCCACCGCCGGGCCCGCGAAGTGGGCGGCGGTCCGCGGGCTGGGCGTGCCCGCCGACCACGTCGCGTCCTCACGCGACACCGCGTTCGAGCAGCGCTTCACGGAGGCCACCGGCGGCCGCGGCGTGGATGTCGTCCTCAACTCCCTCGCCCGNACGTCGCGTCCTCACGCGACACCGCGTTCGAGCAGCGCTTCACGGAGGCCACCGGCGGCCGCGGCGTGGATGTCGTCCTCAACTCCCTCGCCCGGGAGTTCGTGGACGCGTCGCTGCGGCTCCTCGCCCGTGACGGCCGCTTCGTGGAGATGGGCAAGACCGACATCCGCGAGCCGCAGGCGGTCGCGGCCGACCGGCCCGACGTGCGCTACCGCGCCTTCGACCTCCTCGACGCCGGGCCGGAGCGGATCGCCGGAATGCTCGGCGAACTCGTCGGCCTCTTCGAGTCGGGTGCGCTGCGCCCGCTGCCCGTACGGACCTTCGACATCCGCCACGCGCGGGAGGCGCTGCGCCTCGTCAGCCGGGGCCGCCACACCGGCAAGGTGGTGCTGACCCTCCCGCAGCCGCTCGCGGACGGCGGGACGGTCCTGATCACGGGCGGTACCGGGGTGCTCGGCCGGCACATCGCCCGCCACCTGGTCGCCCGGCACGGCGTACGGAGCCTGCTGCTCGTCGGACGGTCCGGGCCCGACGCCCCCGGCGTGGCCGAACTCGTCGCCGAGCTGGCCGGGTCCGGCGCGACGGCGACGGTCGCCGCGTGTGACGCCGCCGACCGGGCCGCCCTGGCCCGCGTCCTGGCCGACGTGCCCGCGGGGCGCCCGCTGACCGCCGTCGTGCACGCGGCCGGGGTGCTCGACGACTCCCCCGTCGAGTCGCTGACACCGGACCAGGTGGCCCGCGTCCTGCGCGCCAAGGTCGACATCGCGGTCAACCTGCACGAGCTGACCCGGGACGCCGAGCTGTCCGCGTTCGTGCTGTTCTCGTCGGTCGCGGGCGTGCTCGGCTCCGCCGGCCAGGCCGGATACGCGGCGGCCAACGCCTACCTCGACAGCCTGGCGCACCACCGGCGGGCCCGGGGGCTGCCGGCCGTCTCGCTCGCCTGGGGCCTGTGGGCGGAACGCACCGGAATGACGGGCCATCTCGGAGCCGGAGACCTCAAACGCCTGGCCCGGGGCGGGCTCGTACCGCTCTCGACGCCGCAGGGCCTCGCCCTCTTCGACGCGGCGCGCGAACGCCACGACGCGGTACTCGTCCCGGCCCGGCTCGACCTGCCCGCGCTGCGGATGTCCGCGGAGCCCGTCCCCCCGCTGCTGCGCGCCCTGGCGGGCACGGCGGCCGCGCGCCGCTCCGGCGGCACCACGCTGTCGCGGGGCATGCTGGTGGCCGGTGTCTCCCCCGAGGAACGCGCCGAGGCCGTACTGCGCCTGATCCGCACGGAGGCGGCCGTGGTCCTGGGCCACGACTCCGCCGACATCGTGCGCCCGGAGTCGGCTTTCCGCGACCTCGGCTTCGATTCGCTGACGGGTGTGGA
>NZ_JAVSCF010000420.1:0-3159 GCF_031932565.1 Streptomyces sp. B1866 | reverse complement strand
GGGGCGCGGCGCCCGGACCCCGCGCGGGCCGCGTGGCAGGGCGCCGGGCGGCGCTCCGCCGGTGCCGGTCCGGCGGCGTACGGCCCGCTGACGGCCTGTTGTGCGTTCGTCCGCGCGGAGTGCCGCGACCGGGCGCCACGGGCCCGCGGCCCCACGCCCTCGCTGCCGGGGACGACCGGCGGAGAACGGGTCTGCTCGGCGTCGGCTGCAACGTCCCGCCCGCGCGGGGCGTCAGCGGTACGGCGCCGTACGGGCGGCCGTGCGGGCGGGGCACGCGCGGCCTCACGGCGCGGTACGCGCGGCCTTACGGCGGTCAGGCGCGCCGTGCGGGCCGTACGCGCGGGTCGCGTGTCTGCGGCTCGGCGTCCGGGCGGACGGCGCCCAGCACCGGGTTGACCGCCATGGGGGACATCGTCACGCGCGCGCCGGGCCGCGGCGCCTGCACCACCTGCCCGCCGCCCGCGTACAGCGCCACGTGCGTGGCACCGGGGAAGTAGACGACCAGGTCGCCGGGGCGCAGCTCGTCCATCGGCACCTTCGGCAGCTTGCGCCACTGCTCCTGGCTGGTCCGGGGGATGGGCCGCCCGGCGTGCGCCCACGCCTGCGAGGTCAGTCCCGAGCAGTCGAAGGCGTCCGGGCCCTCCTGGCCCCACCCGTAGGGCTTGCCGATCTGCTCGACGGCGTACCGCAGTGCGCGGCCGCCGGCCGAGGTCGGCGCGCGGTCCTCGGCGACGGCGGAGCGCAGGGCGCGGTCGGAGGCCAGCCGCTCGCGGTGGGCACCGGCGGCGCCCTGCCGCTCCAGCCTCCGCAGCTTCGCCAGCCGGGAGTCGCTCAGCGACGCGAGCGTGCGCTCGATGGCCCGCAGCCGCCGCTGGACCGTTCTGCGCTGCGTGGCGCGCCGGGCCGTCAGGCGCTCGCGCTCGCGCAGGGCCTTGCGGGCCCGGGCGGCGAGGCGGTGGGCGCGGTCCTCGGCGCGGGTCAGCCGGTCCACGGCGGCGGCCTGCCGCCGCGCGGCCCGGCGCAGCTCGCGCCGCTCGTCCAGCGGCGGTGGGGGGCCGGGGCGCAGCAGGGTCAGCAGGGCCGAGTACCGGGACAGCTCGCTGTGGCCCTGGTACTGGCGGCGGGCCAGGGCGCCGGCCCGCGCCCGGCTCCCGGCCAGCCGGGCGCGGGCGCGGCGCAGGGCGCGGTCGAGCTTCGCGACCCTGGCCCGCTGGGCGCGCAGCCGTTCCCCGGTCGCGTTGTACGCCTCGGTGGCCTCCTCGGCCTGCCGGTAGAGCGTGCGCAGGCGCACCAGCAGGTCGGCGACCGGCTCGGCGCCGGGCGCGGCCGCCGGGGCGGCGGGGGCCGCGTACCCGCCGGGCGCGGGCGCGGCGAGGACGGCCGCCGCGGCGAGGGCCGCCGCACAGGCCGAGCGCGTGATCCGTCCCGCCACCTTCAGCCACCCTTCGTCGCGCGTTCCGCCGCCGGGTCCGGTTTCGCGGCCCGCGCGGGCCGCTGCCCCGACCTTGGCGGGCCGCGCCGCGCGATCGTCGGATCGTCGGGACACGGGTGGGCGGAACGGAGCAGCAGGACCACTCGCGGGGGTGGCGGCCGGCCTGGCAGCGGGGTCCGGCGCGGCGGCGCGCGCCATCGCCGGACGGGGGCCGCGCGCCGGCCGGCTGCCGTGCGGGCGGGCGGACCGGGGGCAGCGCCGGACACGCGGCGTTCAGCCGGCTCGTACGCACCCGGCGGGGCCGGGGCGTCGGCTCGGGGTCCGCGCCGACCCGGCCGGTGCCGGGTGCGCGCTCACGCCGTACGGATGCGCGCCGCCGCGCCCACGCCCGTACGGATCCGCAGTACGGGCCCGCGCGGATGCGGCCGCGCCCGTACGGACCGCGTCGGACGCGGCCCGGCGCGGGCGCCCTCACCGGACGAGCCCTCAGCCGGGGCGGGGCGGCGTACGGGGGCGCGAGGAGACCTCGGCGGCGCACGCGGACGACAGGCCGCGGCGGCGGGTCAGCGCGGCCGGGACCAGGGCCATTTCGGGCCGCCGCGCGGCGTGCCCGCCGGCTCGTACTCGTACCGCCACGCCCGCACGACCCCCAGCCGGCCGGCCGCCGCGGGCACCCGGCGGTAGACGTGCACGGTCGGCGGGCCGCCCGCCGCGTCCGGCACCGGCACCTCGTACGTCTTCGGGGGCTGGCCGGTGAGCCCCACCAGCACCGGCAGCACGCGGCCGGCCAGCGGTCCGCCCACGAAGAGCGTGTCCTCGCTCCTCACCGGTCTCTCACCGGTCCCCTCCCGCGCCGCTCACAGCAGGTGCTCCGCCTCGTACACCAGCGGCAGGGCCTGGCGCAGCAGGATGCCCACCGGCCCGTCCCGCTCCTCGGAGACCAGCGCCGACCGGGCCAGCTCGGTGGTCTGCGGGTCGTTCACCGCGGTGGCGATGAACGACCCGACGAAGTGGTGCACCAGCCAGTCGCGCAGCTCCTCCTTCGGCGGCTGCCGGCCGTCGTCCAGCCAGGTCAGCGACGCGGCCTCCGCGGCCGTGATCCACGTGCGGACCATCGTGCGCAGCGGCCGGCCCGGCTCGGTGGCGCCCAGGTGCCGCAGGATGTGCCCGGCCGCCGTCCGCCGCACCTCGTCCACGATCGCGTTCGTACGCGAGGTCTCGGCGACGCTGCCGCCCTGGAGCAGGGCGCTGAACCCCGCGGCGTGCCCGTCGACGAACGCCAGGTAGCGGTCCATGGTGCGGGACAGCCGCTCGGACAGCGGGCCGGTCTCGGGCTCCACGAAGCACTCCTGGAGCTGGTCGGCCGAGTCGCGCAGCGCGGCCTCGTACAGCTCCTGCTTGCCGCCGGGGAAGTAGCGGTAGACCAGCGGCCGGGAGGCGCCCGCGGCGGCGGCCACGTCGTCCAGGGACACGTCCTCGGGCGGGTTGTGGGCGAACAGCGCGATGGCGGCGGTGATCAGCTCGGCGCGCCGCTCGGCCACGCTCAGCCTGCGGTAGGCGCCGCGGCGGGCCGTGGGCTGGGCTGTCTCGCTGCCTGACGTCATGCCTCGCAGGGTAACCGGACCGGCCTGGCGGGCCGCGGGCGGCGGCCCGCCCACCGGCCGGGACCGGCCGCCGCCGACGGGTTCCGGCCAGGGGCCGGCGGTGCGGCGGGGCGCGGCGGCGGG
>NZ_JAVSCF010000419.1:0-3163 GCF_031932565.1 Streptomyces sp. B1866 | reverse complement strand
GGAGACGCATCCGTGGCTGGCGGATCATGTGGTGCTGGGTTCGGTGCTGTTGCCGGGCACGGCCTTCGTCGAACTCGCCCTGCACGCCGCCGACCACACCGGCAGCGACCATCTGGAGGAACTCACCCTCGAAAGTCCGCTGATCCTGCCCGAGACCGGCGCCGTGCAGCTCCAGTTCGTCGTCGAGGCCCTGGACGACGACGGACGCCGCCCCTTCGCCGTCTACTCCCGTCTGGAGAGCGCCGGCGCGGACGCGCCCTGGACCCGGCACGCCTCCGGCACCCTCGCCACCGGCGGCCCGTCGCCCGACACCCTCGCGGGGGACGGTGTGTGGCCGCCGGTGGGTGCGGAGCCGGTGGGGATCGGTGACCGGTACGAGGTGCTGGCGGGTCTGGGGTTCGGGTACGGTCCGGCGTTCCAGGGGCTGCGGTCGGTGTGGCGGCGCGGCGGTGAGGTGTTCGCCGAGGTGGCCCTGGACTCGGAGGTGGCGGAGTCGGCCGGGTCGTTCGGCCTGCATCCGGCGCTGCTGGACGCGACACTGCATGCGATCGGGCTGGGTGCGCTGCCGGAGGACCGGGCGGGGACGCGGCTGCCGTTCGCGTGGAGCGGGGTGCGGCTGTTCGCGGTGGGCGCGAGCGCGGTACGGGTCGTACTGGCTCGGGCCGGTTCGGAGGCGGTGTCGCTGCGGGTGGTGGATGCCGCGGGGCAGCCGGTGGCGTCGGTGGACTCGCTGGCGTTGCGCGCGGTGACTCCGGAGCAGCTGCGGGCCGCCGCCCCGACCGCTCCCGGCGCGCTCACCGACGTCCGCTGGACCCCTGGCCCCATCGCCCTGGACGGCACGCCGAGCACGGACACCTGGGCCTCCCTCGGCGACACCCCGGACCTCGGCGTGGCGCACTTCGTGACGGTGGACGCTCTGGCCGATTCCGTTGCCTCGGGTGGGGTGGTGCCCGGTGCGGTGCTGGCGGTGGTGCCCGAGGTGGTGGAGGGTGAGACGCCGGTCCGGGTGCGGGCGGGTGTGGCGTGGGCGCTGGAGACGGCGCAGGCATGGCTCGCACAGGACGGGCTGACGGATGCGCGTCTGGTGGTGGTGACGCGGGGTGCGGTGGCGGTCGGTGACGGCGGGCTCGTACGGGATCTGGCGGGGGCGGCGGTGTGGGGTCTGCTGCGGTCGGCGCAGACGGAGAACCCCGACCGGCTGGTGCTGGTCGACCTCGACCCGTCCATACCGGGGATCGATCTCGGTGTGCTGTCGGCGGTCGTGGCCTCGGGTGAGCCGCAGGCGGCCGTACGCGGCGAAGCCGTCCTCGCCCCCCGTCTTGCTCCGGCCGTCGCGCCCGCTGACGAGCCGGTTTCGCTGGCTGACGGGACCGTGCTGGTGACGGGTGCGTCGGGTGCGCTGGGTGGTCTGGTGGCGCGTCATCTCGTCTCGGCGCACGGCGTGCGGGACCTGCTCCTGCTCAGCCGCCGTGGCACCGACGCGCCCGGCGCGGCCGAGCTGGTCGCGGAGTTGGAGAGGTTGGGGGCCAGGGTGGCGTTCGCCGCCGCCGACGCCGCCGACCGTACCGCGCTGGAGAAGGCGCTGGGCTCGGTCGACGGTCCGCTCAGCGGCGTGGTGCACGCGGCCGGTGTGCTGGACGACGGGGTGTTCGGCGCGCTGACGCCGGAGCGGGTGGAGCGGGTGCTGCGGCCGAAGGTGGACGCCGCGTGGAACCTCCACGAGCTGACGCGTGAGCGCGGGGTGTCCGCGTTCGTGCTGTTCTCCTCGGTGCAGAGCGTGCTCGGCGGCGCCGGGCAGGCCAACTACGCGGCGGCCAACGGATTCCTCGACGCGCTGGCCCGGCACCGCAGGTCCGAGGGGCTGGCCGGTACGTCGGTGGCCTGGGGCCCGTGGGCCGACGGCGGCATGGCCGCCGCCCTCACCGAGGAGGACCAGGCGCGGTTCGCCCGGGGCGGCATGCGGGCCCTGTCGTCCGTCGTCGGCCTCGCGATGCTCGATGAGGCCCTGGCCCCGGACACCGCCGCCCACGTGGTCGCGGTGGACTGGAACCTGGCGGCTCTGCGTGGCCCGGACGCCGAGGTGCCCGCGCTGCTGCGGTCGCTGGCCGGCCCGGTGCGCGCCCGGCGCGCGGCGGCCTCCGCCCCCGAGGCCGGCGGCGCCGAGTCCCTCGCGCAGCGGCTCGCCGCCCTGGCGCCCGACGACCAGGAGAAGGCCATCGCCGAACTCGTCCAGAACCAGGTGGCGGCGGTGCTCAACTACAGCACCCCGCGCACGCTCGACCTCGCCCGCGGCTTCAAGGAGCTGGGCCTGGGGTCGCTGACCGCCGTGGAGCTGCGCAACCGCCTCAACAAGGCCACCGGCCTGCGGCTGGCCGCCACCCTGGCCTTCGACTACCCCACCCCGACCCTTCTGATCCAGCACCTGCGCGAGGAACTGGCGCCCGCGCAGACCGCGCCCGCGCCAGGCGGAGCGGCGGCCGGAGCCGAGCCCGACGAGGGCGAGATCCGCAGGGTGATCGCGTCCCTGCCGATCAGCCGTATCCGCGAGTCCGGCCTGCTGGACCAGCTCATGAAACTCGCCGACAAGCAGGACCCCGCGGCGCCGGACCCGGCGCCGGCGGCGGAGGCCGCCGAGCAGATCGACGCCATGGACGTCGACGCCCTCGTCCGCCTGGCACGCGCCAGCCTCGATTCCTGAAGAGCACCGGACTTCTGAAAGCTGGAAAGGCGAAGAAGAAGATGTCGAACACGTCAGCCGAAGCAGTGGTCGAGGCTCTTCGGGACTCTCTCAAAGAGGTCAGCAAGCTCCGGGAGCAGAACCAGCAACTTGTCGAGAACGCGCACGAGCCGATCGCGATCGTGGGCATGGGGTGCCGTTTCCCCGGTGGCGTGGCGTCGCCGGAGGATCTGTGGAATCTGGTGGCGTCCGGCGGGGACGCGATCTCGGAGTTCCCGGTGAACCGGGGCTGGGACCTTGAGCGGCTGTTCGACCCCGACCCGGAGCGGTCCGGCTCGTCGTACACCCGCGAGGGCGGTTTTCTGCACGACGCGGGCGGGTTCGACGCGGAGTTCTTCGGCGTATCGCCCCGCGAGGCCCTGGGAATGGACCCGCAGCAGCGGTTGATGCTGGAAGTCACCTGGGAGGCGTTCGAGCGGGCGGGCA
>NZ_JAVSCF010000418.1:0-3164 GCF_031932565.1 Streptomyces sp. B1866 | reverse complement strand
GGCCGCCCGGCGCGGCGCCTGCCGGGCCGGGCCCGCGCGCGGTCACGCCGGGCGGCCCGGGCGGCGGTCGCGGATCATCAGGGCGGCGCGCTTGCCGGGCAGGTCCACCTCGGCGGAGAAGCGGAAGCCGGCGCCCAGGAAGGCGGCCACGCTGGGGGTGTTGCGCAGGTCGGGCCCGGCCACGACCCGGCAGCACGACGGCCGCCGGGCGAGCACCAGGTCGGCGGCGGCCCGCAGCAGCGCCGTCCCCAGGCCCCGGCCGCGGTCGGCGACGCGGCCGACGAGCAGGTGCAGTCCGGTGTCGTGCGGCCGGACCGGGTAGTACCGGGCGAGCGGGTCCAGGTCGGCGCGGTAGACCTCCCAGTAGCTCACCGGGACGCCGTCCACGGTGCCCAGGCACGGCACGCTGCGGCCGTCCCCGTCGAGCTGGGCGCGCAGGTGCTTCTCGGTGGTCTCGTCGGGTCCGGCCAGCTCCCAGAAGGCGGCGACGGACGGGTCGTTCATCCAGCGGGCGATGAGCGGCAGGTCCCGCTCGACCCGGGCCGGGACGAGCTGGAAGGCGCCCGCCGGGGTGTCCAGCGGGCCCCAGGCGGCGAGGTGGTCGAGCAGGTCGCCGCACCGGTCGTGCGGGCCCGGGGCGCAGGGGCAGGCCACCGGGCCGGCGGCGTCGGGGGGTTCGTCGGGCAGCCGCTGCGGGATCTCGTCCAGGAGGGGCAGTTCGAGGGTGTCCTCGGTGCCGGAGGTCGCGCTGGAGTCGGTGGAGGGCACGGCGCTCTCCTTCGGTCGGGCCACGCGCCGGGGGCGTGCGGGGTACGCGGCCGCGCGTCAGGCCGTGGCGGGGTGGAGGGGGTTGGCGATGGTGACGTGGACGGACGGGGTTTCGACCGGGCCCACCGGCTCGTCCGGGCCGTACAGCCGGGTGAGCAGGTCGGCCCCGCAGCGCAGGGTGGGCGAGTCGAGGAACCGGGCGGGCAGCGACGAGGACAGCCGGGCGGGGCCGGACGCGGCGGCGGCCAGGAAGCGGCGCAGCGCGGCCAGCAGCACCCGCTCGTCGCACAGCCGCTGGGAGCCGAACGCGCCGACGAGGCCGAGCACGTTGTCGACGCCCAGGTCGTACAGGAACCGCTCGTCCGCGACGTGGTCGGCGACGAAGGAGCCGCTGCGCGAGCCGACGCCGGGCAGGCGGCGCTGGAGCTCGGGGCGCCGGGACTCGCGGTAGGCGCAGCCCTGGTTGCCGCGGTAGCGGCCGCCGGCCGGCCAGCCGTCGGCGTCCAGCAACACCAGGGTGTTCCGCTGGTGGGCCTCCAGCGCGATGCCCGCCTCGCCGTCCAGCCACAGCAAGGGCCGTACGACCACGTGCAGGTAGCGCAGGAACCATTCGGCCGCGACGACCCGGACCGGGCGGCCGGTACGGGCGGCGAGCCGGATGACGAGCTGCGCGAGCCGGGAGCTGAGCCGGGTGCGGCCCGGCCACGGCCGCGGCGCGGTGAGCCCGGCGACGCACGCGGCGTCGTCGGCGGGCCCGAACGGGCAGTGCCGGATGACCACGTCGAGCCCGGCGACCGGCCCGCCGTCCGGTCCGTCGACCGCCAGCCACGCCGGGTCGCGCACGATGTCGAAGCCGGGACGGCCGGGGAAGGCCGCGCGCAGCCGGGCGCCGAGGCCGCCGCGCAGCAGGCGGTGCACCTCCACCCCGCGGTGCAGCTCCGTGCGCAGGTGCTCGCGCCGGGAGCCGGTGACCGGCGGGGCGAGCGACAGCTTGAGCATCGCGGGCGCGCCGGGCCGGTAGACCGTGCGCGCCGAGGAGGTGGGGTGCCACGGCTCGCCGCACGGTCCGAGGTCGCGCAGCAGCCCCGCCGCGAACAGCTCGGCGACGCCCGTCCGCTGCCGGACCTCCCGCGCCTGCCAGGGGTGCAGCGGCAGGGGTACGGCGCCGCCGGGCAGCCGCACGCCGGACGCGGCGAGCGAGGCCGCGATCTGGTCGGCGGGCACGACCCGGCCGCGCTCGGTCCAGGCGGAGTCGGCGGCCAGGACGGACCGGTCGACGGCGAACCAGTGCAGCGGGAAGGAGCCGCGCGCCTGCGGGCTGTAGCGCCGGCACTCGGCGTCGGTCAGGCCCTCGCGGCCGGCGGGAGCGGGGTGCATCGGGTGGCCGAGCACGACCGACTGCTCGGCGGCGAGGAACGGGCCGCCGGTGCCGGGGTCGGCGGGCTCGGCCCTGCGGTACCCGAGGAAGGCGGCGGTGCGGCGCACGGAGTCGGCGACGCGGCCAGCGAACGCGGCGGCGTCGGCCTCCGGGAGGTCCCCGGCCGGGACGGCCACCGGCGGGTGGCCGGGGCTCCCGGCCGGGCAGGCACGGACCGCGGCGGTCTCGGAGGGCCCGGCGGCGGCCGCGGGGCGCAGGGGGTCCGTGCCGCCGGGTGCGGGCGGCGCGGCGGACGGCCCGGAGGACGCGGCCACGGCTCCGGCCTCCGGTCCGTCCGCCGGGGCGGCCCGGGCAGGCGCGGCGGCCCCGGCGGACGGGCCGGGGCACGCTCCGTCCTGAGCACCGGCGGGCACCCGGCCTGTCGCGCTCCCCCGGCCCCCGGCGCCCTCTGCTCCCGGCCGCCCGGCGCCGGGAGAGCCGGCACGCGGCGCCGGGCCGCCCGGGGCCTCGGCCGCCCGCCGCCCGTATCCCGCCTCGCGGGCCAGCAGCCCGGCCAGGGTGACCGCGTCGACCGGCGGCGCGTCCGGGGGCGCGCTCTCCAGGGCGGGCGGACCGAAACGGTGCCAGCCGGTGGCCGACCAGTAGCGCACCGGCACCAGCAGGGCGCCGCCGGTCGCGGCGAGCGGCACCAGCAGCGCGCCGCCGGCCGGCCGCGGCGGGCCGGTCTCGCGCACCCAGCAGCGCAGCAGGCACTCCACGGTCGCGGCGTCCGCCGCCACCCGCGGAACCGGGTGGTCGAGCGGGTCGGGCTCCACCGCTGGGGCGGTACGGGCGGCGGGCACGGCCGCGCCGGTACGGGAGGTCACCGCACGGCCCTTCGGCGCGGCCGCCCCGCACCCGGTGCGGACGGCGGGCCGGGGCTCCGGCGCACCCGGGCGGGCCAGGCGCCCCGGTCGGCTCGCGCGGGCGACGCAGCTTCCGCCGCCGGGCCGGTGCGGCCGGGGCGCGGCAGGGCGGC
>NZ_JAVSCF010000417.1:0-3176 GCF_031932565.1 Streptomyces sp. B1866 | reverse complement strand
CGCCCTGATCCAAACGACACGGCCTAGAACGGCTCGAACGCCTCGTACTCCCGCTGCGCCTCGTCCCGCTCCGCGTCCCGGTCGCGGCGCCGCTGCGCCGCCGGACGCGGCGCGTTGAGCCGGTGGTCCTCGCCGCGCCGGCCCAGCATCGCGGCGCCGGCGGCGACGGTCGGCTCCCAGTCGAAGACCACCGCGTCGTCGGAGCCGCCGATGACCACCTCGTCGCCGGGCCTGGCGCCCGCGCGGGTCAGCTCCTCCTCCACGCCGAGGCGGCTGAGCCGGTCGGCGAGGTAGCCGACGGCCTCGTCGTTGGAGAAGTCGGTCTGCCGCACCCAGCGCTCGGGCTTCTCGCCCAGCACCCGGTAGAACCCGTCCTCGGCGGTGACCGTGAAGCCCGCGTCGTCCACGGCCCTGGGCCGGATGACGATCCGCGTCGACTCCTGCGCGGGCCTGGCGGCGCGGGCCACGGCCACGTGCTCGGCCAGGGCGAACGACAGCTCCTTCAGGCCCGTACGGGCGACCGCGGACACCTCGAACACCTGGTAGCCGCGGGCCGCCAGGTCGGGCCGGATGATGTCGGCCAGGTCCTTGCCGTCCGGGACGTCGATCTTGTTGAGGGCGACAAGACGCGGCCGGTTCTCCAGGCCGCCGTACGCCGCGAGCTCCGCCTCGATGGCGTCCAGGTCGCTGAGCGGGTCGCGCTCGGACTCCAGCGCCGCCGTGTCCAGGACGTGCACGAGCACCGAGCAGCGCTCGACGTGCCGCAGGAACTCCAGGCCCAGGCCCCGGCCCTGGCTGGCGCCGGGGATGAGGCCGGGCACGTCGGCGATGGTGTAGACGGTGGCGCCCGCGGTGACCACGCCGAGGTTGGGCACGAGGGTGGTGAAGGGGTAGTCGGCGATCTTCGGCCGGGCCGCCGACAGCACGGAGATCAGCGAGGACTTGCCCGCGCTGGGGAAGCCGACCAGGGCCACGTCGGCGACGGTCTTCAGCTCCAGCACGATGTCGCCGCTCCCGCCGGGCTCGCCCAGCAGTGCGAAGCCGGGGGCCTTGCGGCGCGGGGAGGCCAGGGCCGCGTTGCCGAGGCCGCCGCGGCCGCCCTGGGCCGCCACGTACGTCGTGCCGTGGCCCACCAGGTCGGCCAGCACCCGGCCCTGCCGGTCCAGCACGACGGTGCCGTCGGGCACGGGCAGGACCAGGTCGGCGCCGTCCTTGCCGGCGCGGTGGCCGCCCTCGCCGGGCCTGCCGTTGACGGCCCTGCGGTGCGGGCCGTGGTGGTAGTCGAGGAGCGTGGTGACGGACTGGTCGACGACCAGCCGCACGTCGCCGCCCCGGCCGCCGTTGCCGCCGTCCGGGCCGCCGAGCGGCTTGAACTTCTCACGGTGCACGGAGGCGCAGCCGTGCCCCCCGTTACCCGCGGCGACGTGCAGCTCGACGCGGTCCACGAAGGTGGTCATGACGGGTGCCTCCCGTGGTCGGTGGTGCGCCGCGCCTCCCGGGGTTCCCCGGTGCGCGGCGGTTACGCCGCCGGGAGCGGCGGCGGGTGACGCGGATGCCGCCGGCAGCGCCGACGGCCTGACAGGGCCGACGAACGACAAGCGCCGACAACCCTGTCAACGCGCCGAGGGCGGACCCGCTTCCCGCCACGGGAAGTGCGATCCACCCTCGGAACGTGCGTGCTGCGGGCCGTGCTCCGGCCGGTGCCGCCGACTGCCGCCAGGCGGCTGGTGAGCGGCGTGCTACTCGGCGACCGGGACGACGTTCACGACCTTGCGGCCGCGGCGGGTGCCGAACTTCACCGCGCCGGCCGTCAGCGCGAACAGCGTGTCGTCGCCGCCGCGGCCGACGCCCGCGCCCGGGTGGAAGTGCGTGCCACGCTGGCGGACGATGATCTCACCGGCGTTGACGACCTGGCCGCCGAAGCGCTTGACGCCGAGCCGCTGCGCGTTGGAGTCGCGACCGTTCCGGGTGGACGACGCGCCCTTCTTGTGTGCCATCTGTCTTCAGTCCCTTGCCCCGCGACTACTTCGCGGCCGAGTCGATGCCGGTGATCTTCAGCGCGGTGTGCAGCTGGCGGTGGCCGAGCCGCTTGCGGTAACCGGTCTTGTTCTTGTACTTCAGGATGTCGATCTTGGCACCCTTGTGGTGGTCCACCACCTCGGCCCGCACCTTCACCCCGGCCAGCACCCACGGGTCGCTGGTGACCGAGTCACCGTCGACGATGAGGAGAGTGGAGAGCTCCACGGTGTCACCGACCTTGCGGTCGGACAGGCGGTCAACCTCGATGACGTCGCCGACGGCCACCTTCTGCTGGCGGCCACCGGTGCGCACAACTGCGTACACGGATCTCTCTCTCACTCGTGGTCGGAAACCCCTGATGCCAGCCGCTCCAGGACGCCCCCGAAGGGTGTCCGGATGAGGTGAGCGGCCTCTCCCGGCGGGCCGGGAGGTCGTTGCTCAGGGGCCTGGCGTACGAACGCCGACATGCAAGGTTATGGGGTTACCGGCCGGAGGGTCAAACCGGACCCGGGCCCGGCGTGGGCCCGGGTCGCGGCGCGGCCCTGCGGCGCGGTACGGCCCGCGCGGGACGGACGTAACGACCCGCGCGGGACGGACGGCGGCCGACGTGGCCCGTCAGTCGTCCGTGGTGGCCGTGACGGTCGCCGTCTGCCGCTCCGCCGCCGCTGCGGCGGCCTTCGCGGCCGGCGCCTTGGCGGTCGTCTTCTTGGTGGCGGTCTTCTTCGCCGCCGTCTTCTTCACGGCNGCGGTCTTCTTCGCCGCCGTCTTCTTCACGGCCGTCTTCTTGGCCGCGGCCTTCTTCGCCGGGGCCTTCTTGGCGGCCTTACGGGCCGTCTTCTTCGCCGGGGCGGCCGCTGCCTCGGCCGTCTCCTCCTCTTCGGAAGGCTCCGCGGATCCGGCCGTCTCCGCGGGTTCCGCGGTCTCCGCCGGTTCCGGGGCGGCGGGCGCCTCCGGGTCGGGGACCGCGACCGGGGCCGCCGCGTCCGGGGAGGCGGCGGGCGCGGGCTCCGCGGCCTCGACCGCCACCGGCTCCGGCGCGGCTGCCGGCTCCGCGGCGGACTGCTCGGGGGCGGGCGACGACGCCACGACCACCACGGCCGCCTCCTCCGCCGGCGTGGCCGGACCGGCGGGCGCGGTCACCTTGCGGGTGACCCGGC
>NZ_JAVSCF010000416.1:0-3190 GCF_031932565.1 Streptomyces sp. B1866 | reverse complement strand
CGCCCGCCGCCGCACGGTGCTGAGCGCGGCGGCGTCCAGGAGGGCCGTGGGCGCGTCCCGGCCCGGAGCCACGGGCACGGGCGGGGTGCGGCGCTCCGTGCCGAGCAGCGCGGAGGCGACCAGCTCGTCCCAGGCGGGCCCCTCCCACGCGGGCCCGTTCCAGGCGGCCTCGCCCCGCCGCCCCTGCCGCCGTACGGCCTCCCGGGGCGGACCGTCCGGCCGCCCCTCGCCGTGGGCGGCCGGCGCGGCGCCTCGGGGGGCGGGCGCGGGCGGCGTCACGGCGTGCTCCCGTACGCCGCCCGACCGGCGCCGGTGCCGGACGGCTGCTCCTGGAGCGGCACAGGCTCCGGGTCCCAGGTGGTCACCGGCGTGAAACCGCGGTGTCCGCAGGTGCCGAAGACCGTGACGGGCGCGCCGCCCGAGACCGCCGCGAGCTGCCACAGGTTCGTCCGGTCCAGGCAGCGCGGGTCGACCGGGAGGGCCGAGCCGGTCCGCCCGTCCGCGAGCTGCCAGCCTTCGGCGCGCGGCACCGGCGTCACGTGCGCCACCACCACCGGCCAGGAGTCGAGCCAGGGGTCGTCGCGCAGCGCCTCCCCGTACGCGGCGAGGGCCGCGCCGATGTCCACGCCCGCGGGGACGGGCGTCTCGGGTGGGCCGGGCTCTCCGTACCGGGCGCCGAGCACGGCGCGCAGCGGGCGGGCCGCCGGGTGGTAGGCGAGGTCGGCGTCCAGCACCAGCCCGGGAGGCAGCGCGAGGCCCGGGGGCCGGCCCGCCGCACCGTAGGACAGCAGCACGGCCATGCGGTCGGTCCGCTCGCCGCGCAGCCAGATCCGCCGGGTGGTCACCCGGCCGTCGGCGCTGTCCTGCCCGCCGAGCACGAGCCAGCGGTCCCGGACGGGCTCGCCGGCCGCCAGCACCTCGGCCGCGGGCGGGGTCAGGCCCACGCGCGCGCGGGTCGTGGCCGCGAGCCCGCCCGGCAGCTCCTCGACCCGCAGAAAGCCCTGTCCCAGCAGATGCAGCAGGGCGCACTCCTCCAGCAGCCGCCCGGGCCAGCCCGGGCCGGACGACGGGATGGCGCCCAGCTCCCGCACCCGCGCCTCCAGGCCGGGCGCCTGGGCGTCCACCATGCGGGCGGCCATCTCGTCCCACGGCGCATACCCGGCGCGGTCGGCGCCCGCCAAGCCCTCGCGCAGCAGATCCGCCAGCCGCTGCTCCAGCTCCGTGGCGCCCGCCGCGACGCGCCGGGCGCGGCGCTCGGCGCGCTGCCTGGCCGCCTCCGGATCGGCGACGGCGGCCGGGCCACCGCCCTCCGGCCCGGCGCCTTCCGGCCCGGTCCCCTCCGGCCCTGCTGCCGCCTGCCCCGCCCCTGCCGGTCCGGGCTCTCCCGTCCTGCCGGGGCCGCCCGCCGCCGCCCGCTCGGCGCGCTCCCGGCGCTCGGCCAGCCACCGCGCCGCCCACTCGGGCGGCTCCCCGGAGCCCCGCACGCCCGGCTCGCCCGCCCAGAGCAGCAGCAGGCCCAGCGCGTGCTTGCACGGGAACTTCCGGCTCGGGCAACCGCACCGGTACGCCGGGCCCGTCAGATCGACGACCGTCCGATACGGCGCGCTGCCGCTACCCGCGCACAGGCCCCACACCGCCTGGCCGTGCGCGCCCGTGCCCGACCACGACGCGGCCGCCGCCAGCCTGCCCGCCGCCTTGCGTGACGCGGCGTCAGGAGCCAGCGCCAGCACCCGCTCCACCGTCCAGCCTTCCCCCTGCCGATTCATGTCTCCGACGGTAGAGGCACCCACTGACAATCGCTGTGACCTGCGGATTCGCCGTCGCGGGGGTCGATTGTCAGTGGCGTGGTGCACCGTGGAGGGCAGTGACGGAACCTCAGCGGAAGACGAGTTGTGGGGGAGCTGACCGTGCCCGTGCCCGGGACCCGTACCACCGACACCGACACCGACACCGACCAGTCGGCCGCGCCCGCCGGGCCCGCCGGGGCGAGCGGGGCCGCCGCGCCCGAGGCCGCCGCGGCCGAGGCGCTGCGCCCGCACGCCGAGGACGCCTTCGCCCACGAGTTGGCCGCGCTCGCCGCCGCCGACGACCGGCCGCGCCCGGCCCGCTGGCGCCTGTCGCCGTGGGCGGTGGCGACGTACCTGCTGGGCGGCGCGCTCCCGGACGGCACCGTGATCACGCCCAAGTACGTGGGGCCCCGCCGCATCGTGGAAGTCGCCGTCACCACGCTCGCGACCGACCGCGCCCTGCTCCTGCTCGGCGTGCCGGGCACCGCCAAGACCTGGGTCTCGGAGCACCTGGCCGCGGCCGTCAGCGGCGACTCCACGCTGCTGGTGCAGGGCACGGCCGGCACCCCGGAGGAGGCGATCAGGTACGGGTGGAACTACGCCCGCCTCCTCGCGCACGGCCCCAGCCGCGACGCGCTCGTGCCCAGCCCCGTCATGCGGGCCATGGCCGACGGCAAGACCGCGCGGGTCGAGGAGCTGACGCGTATGCCGGCCGACGTGCAGGACACGCTGATCACCATCCTGTCCGAGAAGACCCTGCCCATCCCCGAGCTGGGACAGGAGGTGCAGGCGGTCCGCGGCTTCAACCTGATCGCCACGGCCAACGACCGGGACCGGGGCGTCAACGAGCTGTCCAGCGCCCTGCGCCGCCGCTTCAACACGGTCGTACTGCCGCTGCCCGCCACGCCCGAGGAAGAGGTCGACATCGTCAGCCGCCGCGTCGGGCAGATCGGCCGGGCCCTCGACCTGCCTCCGGCTCCGGACGGCGCGGACGAGATCCGCCGCGTCGTCACCGTCTTCCGCGAGCTGCGCGAGGGGATGACCGCCGACGGCCGCACCCGCCTGAAATCCCCCTCCGGCACCCTGTCGACGGCCGAGGCGATCTCCGTCATCACCGGCGGTCTCGCGCTCGCCGCCCACTTCGGCGACGGCGTCCTGCGCGCGGGCGACGTGGCGGCGGGCGTCCAGGGCGCGGTCGTCCGCGACCCCGAGGCCGACCGTGTCGCCTGGCAGGAGTACCTGGAGGCGGTGGTCCGGGAGCGCGACGGCTGGCAGGACTTCTACCGCGCCTGCCGGGAGGTGAGCGCATGAGGGTCGACGCGCTCGTCCCGCACCGCGCCGCCGTCCGCGCGGCCGTCAGCGCCGCCGCGGCGCGCGACCGCGCGGCGACGGCCACCCGGTCG
>NZ_JAVSCF010000415.1:0-3209 GCF_031932565.1 Streptomyces sp. B1866 | reverse complement strand
GCAGACGGCGCCGGACGGCCGCGGGGCGGGCGGGGGCGGCCCCCGGTGGCCGGACGGGCGACGGCCCGGTCCGGGGGCCGCGGTGGCGCCCGGCGGCTACCGGGCCTTGCGGTCGGGGCCGATGCGGCTGCGGACCGCCGTCTGGACCTCGGCCTCCTCCGCGGGGTCGGCGGCGAGGCGGCGCAGCTGCTCCACGACGCGCGCGTCGGCGGTGGCGGCGTGCCGGGCGGCGAGCTCGCGGGTGCTCTCCTCGCAGTCCCAGAGGCACTCGATGGCGAAGTCGGAGGGGAAGGACGGGTCGGTGACGGCCAGCGCGTGGGCCGCCCGGCCGCGCAGGTGGGAGGAGGAGGTCTCGCGGTAGATGTGGCGCAGGACGGGCGCGGCGCTGCTGATCGCCAGCCGCCCGGCGCCGTCGGCCAGCGGCCACAGGGCCTGCGCGTCGGGTCCCTGGGTGCGCACGGTGCGGCGCAGGGCGCCCAGGACCAGCCCGGTGTCGTACTGCCCGCCCCGGCAGGCGAGCATGGCGGCGGCCGCGTCGCCGAGGGAGTCGGCGCGGTCGGTCCAGGCACGGGCCCGGTCGAGGGCCACGACGCTGCGCATCCGCTCGAAGGCGGCGACGGCGGCGGTGGCGACCAGGCCGCCGGCCGGCTCGGCGGCGGCGTCCTCGATCAGGTCGAGCACCTTCGGGTCGCCGGTCTCGGCGAGGTGCCGCAGGGCGGCCGCGCGGGCGGCCTCGGGCCCGGAGGCGGCGGCGGCCAGCAGCTCGGCCCGGTCCTCCGGGCCGGCCACGGCGGCCAGGCAGCGGGCGGCCGCGTCGTGGCGGCGGGCGCCGGGGCGCAGGTCGTGCTCGGCCTGGGCCCACAGCAGGACGTCCCGGACGCTCCAGCCGGGCCGCGGCCCGTCGAGCTTGAGCTGGCGCTGCCAGAGGTCGAAGGCGCCGCGTTCCTGGGCGGCGCGCACCCGCGGCCCGTACCAGGGGTCGTCGGCCCACAGCCGCCAGGGCCGGGGCTCGTACGCGCCGCGGGCGGCGGCGGTCAGCTCGGCGTCGCCCTCGGGGGTCTCGGGGAACCTGCCGAGCACCGCGGGCGCCAAGGCGCGCAGCCCGGTGTCGTCGTCGTGCAGGGCCAGCTCGTCCAGGGCCCAGGCCCAGTTGCCGCCGCGGGCCGCGTAGCGGCGCAGCAGGGCGAGGGCGTCCGGGCGGCCGTAGCTGGCGAGGTGGCCGAGGACCGCCAGGGCCAGGCCGGTGCGCTCCTCGGCGGTGTCGAGGAGGTCGTCGGGGTGGAACAGGTGCTGCTCGACCGCGTCGAGGTCGGCGTCGAGATCCAGACACAGCCGGGCGTAGTACAGCGAGCGGTTCTCGACCTGCCAGTCGCGGCGCGGGTCGTGCAGCACGCAGTGGCGCAGCGCCGAGAGCGCCTCGTCCCGCGGCGCGGCGAGGGCGTGCAGCGTCCCGTCGCCGCGGCCTCGCTGAAGGAGGCCGAGCAGGGTGCCGCTGGGCGCTATGTCTGGATCGAACATGATGTCAGCATCCGGTGCGGTGGTGTCGCTGGCAACGGGATTTCCGTCGACCCGCATTCTTGCCGATGTGCGGACGTGGTATGCCGGACCTCGTCCTTTGGTGCAAGGCTGGTGCCGGGGGCGCGCGGCGCCCCCGGCGGAACCCTACACTCCGCACAATCCATCCCACTTTGCCGAATATTGGCCGATAAGCAGCATGCGCCGGATGCACCCCCGTATGGTGATTGCCAAATCCCCTTACGCTCCGCCGCTGCCTGTGCGAGAGTCGTAACCGGCCACTCAGGCAGGCCCGGCCGCGCCCCGTCCCGCTTCCGGAGAGAGTCATGCCGCCTCCCCGCCCGGTGGACCCCTCCGCCGCCCCGCCGCACGACCGCGGCGATGTCGACGCGCTGATCTCGCAGACGCGGCGGCTGCGCGGCGGCCTCGACGCCGTCCGCCGCGACGCCGACGCGGGCCTGGACCTGAGCGACGACCCCCGCGCGCGCTGGCGGCGTGCGCTGTGCGACCTGGCCGCACACCAGTTGGACGACCTGGGCGGCCACCTCGGCCAGCTCAGGGAGGGGCTGCCCGTCGGCCCGCCGGAGCCGGATCACGCCCCGTCCCCGCCGCCCGGCTCCGGCGGGCGCCTCCAGCCGCCGCCCGGTCGGGCCGGCAGTGCCGAGTGGGACCTGCTCACCGACGAGGTGACCTGGTCCGCCGAGCTCTACGAGATCTTCGGCCGCGACCCGCGCGAGGGCGGCCTGACCCTCGACGAGCTGCCGGCCTGGGTCTTCTGCGCGGACCAGCCGCTGCTGACGGCGCTGGTCACCGACTGCCTGGTGGACGGCAGGCCGATCGACGGCGAGTTCCGTGTCGTGCGCGCGGACGGCGCCGTGCGCACGGTGCACATGACCGGCGAGCCCGAGCTCGACGGCGGCGGCTGCGTCACCTCCCTGTGGGCCGTGCTGCGGGACGTCAGCGAGCTGCGGCGCGGCCAGCGGACGGTGCGCGAGACCGGCGCCCGGCTGCGCGACCACCGGCGCGGCGCGCGGGCCGAGCACCGGCTCGCGGTGCGCCTCCAGGAGACCGTGCTGCCGCCCTGGCGCACCGCGCCGCGGCCCGCGCGGTCCGGGCCCGCGGCGCTGGACGTCGCCGCGCACTACTTCCCCGCCGCCTCCAGCGCGCTGATCGGCGGCGACTGGTTCGACGCCCTGCCGCTGCCCGGCGGCGGGACGCTGCTGAGCGTCGGCGACCTCACCGGCCACGGCGTTCCCGCGGCCTCCGGCACGGCGATGCTGCTGGGCGCCCTGCGCGGCATGGCGCTGGCGGGCGTGGCGCCCGGCGCCCTCATGGGCTGCCTGAACCAGCTGGTGGACGCCGCCGAGGAGCCCACGCTGGGCAGCGCGCTGGTCGCCCGGTACGACCCGGCCGGCCGCGCCCTGGTGTGGGCGCAGGCCGGGCACCCGCCCCCGCTGCTCTTCCGGGACGGGACCGGCCGCGCGCTGCGGGCGCCGGACGGCGTGCTGCTGGGCGTGCTGGCGGGCGCGGCGTACGCGCAGGCGAGCGAGCCGCTGGCGCCGGGAGACCTGCTGGTGCTGCACACCGACGGGCTCTCCGCACGCGGCGCGGCGCCCGGCCCGTACGACGGCCCGTACGGTCCGGCGGGCCCGCGCGGCCCGGGCCGCTCGTACGGCGCGGCGGCCGCGGGCGCG
>NZ_JAVSCF010000414.1:0-3247 GCF_031932565.1 Streptomyces sp. B1866 | reverse complement strand
CTGACCCCTTGGAATTGATCATCTAGGACCGGGCGGGGAGGGCACCCGGTGGTCGTGGGCCTGTGGTGGCCCGTGCCGGCGCTCATGTGGCCCGTGTCGGCGCTGCGCGCCACGATGGGCACGGACGGGCCCGGCCGGGCCCTGCCGGACCGGGCGGGTACCGGTACCGGTACCTCGGAAGCCGGAGGAGAGCGGGTAGTGATGAACGCCGCCACGGATGCGCGCACGGACGCGTACGACGTCGTAGTCCTGGGCGCGGGCCCGGTCGGTGAGAACCTCGCCGACCGGGCCGCCGCGGCCGGCCTCACCACGGTCATCGTGGAGAGCGAGCTGGTCGGCGGCGAGTGCTCGTACTGGGCGTGCATCCCCAGCAAGGCCCTGCTGCGCCCGGTCATCGCGCGCGCCGACGCCCGCCGCCTGCCGGGCCTGGCGCGCGCGGCGGCCGGGCCGCTGGACGCGGACGCGGTGCTCGCCCGCCGCGACTCCTACGTCGGCGGCTGGAAGGACGACGGCCAGGTCTCCTGGCTGGAGTCCGCGGGCATCGACCTCGTACGCGGCTTCGGGCGGCTCGACGGGCCGCGCCGGGTGGCGGTCACCGAGCCGGACGGCGCCGTGCGGTACCTGACCGCACGGCACGCCGTCGCCGTGTGCACCGGCAGCCGGGCCGCGCTGCCCGGCCTGCCGGGCCTGGCCGAGACCCGGCCGTGGACCAGCCGGGAGGCCACCGCCGCGGCCGCCGTGCCCAAGCGGCTGGCCGTGGTCGGCGGAGGCGTGGTGGCCGCGGAGATGGCCACGGCCTGGCAGGGCCTGGGCTCGCTGGTGACCGTGCTGGTGCGCGGCTCCGGACTGCTGCCCCGCTTGGAGCCGTTCGCGGGCGAGCTGGTCGCCCGGGCGCTGACCGAGTCCGGCGCCGACGTGCGCACCGGCACCTCCGTGACCGCCGTGCGGCGCCCCGTGCCGGGCGGGCCGGTGACGCTGACGCTCGACGGCCGGGAGGAGCTGGAGGTGGACGAGGTGCTGTTCGCCACCGGCCGGGCCCCGCGCACCGACGACATCGGCCTGGAGACGGTCGGCCTCACCCCCGGCGGCTGGCTGGAGGTGGACGACACCTGCCGGGTGCGCGGCGTCGACGGCGGCTGGCTGTACGCCGCGGGCGACGTCAACCACCGCGCGCTCCTCACCCACCAGGGCAAGTACCAGGCGCGGATCGCGGGCGCGGCGATCGGCGCCCGCGCGGCCGGCGGGGCCGGTCTCGACACCGGCCCGTGGGGCGCGCACGCGGCGACCGCCGACACCGCCGCCGTGCCGCAGGTCGTGTTCACCGACCCCGAGGTCGCCGCGGTCGGCCTCACGGCCGAACAGGCGGAGGCCGAAGGCCGCCGGGTCCGCGCCGTCGACTACGACCTCGGCAAGGTCTCCGGCTCCGCGCTGTACGCCGACGGCTACCGCGGCCGGGCCCGCATGGTCGTCGACCTCGACCGCGGTCACCTGGTCGGGGTCACCTTCGTGGGTCCGGCCGTCGGTGAGCTGCTGCACTCCGCCACCGTGGCGGTCGTGGGCGAGGTACCGGTCGAGCGGCTGTGGCACGCCGTTCCGGCCTTTCCGACGATCAGCGAGGTGTGGCTGCGGCTGCTGGAGACCTACCGGGGGTGACGCCGCCCGGCGGTCGGGCGTGTTCCGGAGCGTGCCGGAGCGTGGACAATAAGGCGCATGGCCAAGCAGGGGGACACGCGTCGTCAGGAAGACCGCTGGTGGGACCGGTTGTACGGTCCGGACACACCGGACGCGGGCCCCGCCGGGGTCGAGGACTCCGTGGACGACCGCTTCGACTCCGCCCTGCGCTCGGTCTTCAGCCCCTCCGACGGCTCGTCGGCGGACGCCGCCGCGGCGGCGCTCGCCGACGAGTGGGACGACCTTGAGGGCTACGAGGACTATGGAGACCACGGGGACCACGGGGACGTCGGGCGGTTCGTGGGCTACGGGTGGCGCCGGGGAGCCGACGGCTCCGGCGCGTCCGGGGGGTACGCGGCGCCTGGCGGCTTCGCGGCGCCCGGCGCCGGGGTGCCGGAGGAGTACGGGGACCTGGCCGCGCCCGAGGAGAGCGGGCCGCCGCCCCGCGGTTCCGAGCGCCCCGGGGCCGGGCCGTACGGGGTCCGGGAGGGCACGGCGCCGGCCGACGGCGTTTCCCCGTCCGGCGCCGGCCCCGTGCCGCACGCCCGACGGCCGCACGACCCGCCGCCCGCGTTCGGGGACGAAGGCGCCGACGGCGGGCCGCGGGCGGCGGACGACTCGCCCACCTGGCGGCGGCCTGGTGTCCCGCCGCGCTCCGCCGCCGTGCCCGGGCCGCGCGACCCCGGCCCCGACGGTGGCCCGGCGGACGCGGAGGCCGGTGACCGTACCGCCGTCCCGCCCTCGGCGGACCGCCCCGCTACGGGCCCGTCCGACTCCGCGGCGGAGACGTTCCCGGGAAGCCCGGCACCGGGTCCCGAGGCGCCCGCGGGCGCCTGGCCGCCGGTCGGGCGCGCCGACGGCCCGGCGGCCGGCGCCGAGGGTTCCGGCGCGGCGGGACCGGATGCCGGGGCGGGTTTCACGGGTCCGTCCGAAGGGCCGGACCCGCGGGTTACGCCGCGTGCCGCGGACGTGCCGGAGGCGCCGGACGCGGCGCCGGGAGGCGGCCGGACGGGCTGGGACAACCGGGGCGCGGGCGCCGCGTGGAGCGGGGCCGCGGCCCTGGCCTGGGGCGACCGCGAGGCGGTGGCGCCGGATGGGGCTGCCGGTGGGCCGGTTCCGGGGGAGTACGGCCCGTCGGCGGCCGGTGGCGGCCGGGACGCCGAGGCGCGGGACGGCGACGACGGTCGTCCCGGTCCCGTCTCCGGTCCCGGTCCCGATCCCGTGTCCGGTCCCGGTCCCGATCCCGTGTCTGGTCCCGANGTCCGGTCCCGGTCCCGATCCCGTGTCTGGTCCCGATCCCGGTCCCGTGTCTGGTCCCGGTCCCGGTCCCGTGTCTGGTCCCGGTCCCGGTCCCCGTTTCGGCCCCGGGGCGGCGGACGCGGGCGGCGGTGCCGCGGGCCCGGCGGCCGGCGACGCGCGGGTCGCGGAGCCGGAGGAGTGGCCGGGCGCGGCCGGAGTGCCCGGCTCCCGGGAATCCGGCCCCCTGGCGGCCGGTGACGGCCCGGCACCTGGCGCGTCGACCGCCGGCGAGCCCGCGGAGGCGGCCGTCGGCGCACCGGACCCGGCGCCGGACGGC
>NZ_JAVSCF010000413.1:0-3279 GCF_031932565.1 Streptomyces sp. B1866 | reverse complement strand
CGGCTGCGTCGCGGGGACGGCCCGGCGCTCCGGCCCGTACGACCGCCGCGGCCCGGCCGCCCCGCCAGGCCCGCGCCTCGCGCCCCGTACGGCCGTACCCGCGACGCCTCGCCCGGCGTGACCCCTCCCGGCGTGGCCGGTTACCGTGCCCCCATGCCGACGACCCCGCCCCCGCCTGCCGACGAGCCGCCTGCCGACCAGCCGCCCGCGCCGGAGTCACCCGTGCGGGAGCCGGCCCCGGCGGACGCCGGGCAGGAGCCGCCCGGCCCGCACCGGAGGGGACCCGGGGCGGCCCCCGACGGACCCCCGTCACGGGCGGAGGCCCCCGCCCGCCTCACCGCCTGGGTGCGGGGCCGCGTGCAGGGCGTCGGCTTCCGCTGGTACACCCGGGCCCGCGCGCTGAGCATCGGCGGCCTGGCCGGGTTCGCCTCCAACCTCCCCGACGGCCGGGTGCAGGTCGTCGCCGAGGGCACACGCGAGCGCTGCGAGCACCTGCTCGCCTGGCTGCGCGGTGGCGACACGCCCGGAACGGTCAGTGGGGTCACCGAGATCTGGGACACACCGCGCGGCGGTTACCACACCTTCGACATCCGCTGAACCGCCCCTGCGCGAACCCCGGCGCGCGCGATCCCCCGCGCCGCCCCGCGACGTGCGCACAGCGCGTGTCACCGGCGAAAACGCCCCGATGGTTGCCAACGGGGCCGCGCCGTGCAAGGCTGCGGCCAGAAGGTCGTCCGCACCCCGAGCCGGCCCGCGCCGAAAGGGCGCCGAGACGCCGCCGAGCGGCATGTCCCTGGGCCGGCAGAGCGACACGAGCGTGATCGTGTTGACCGTCTACCCTTTTGGTGAGACGCTTGAAGCCCCGCACACCTTAACTGTTTGTCACCGGGCACGGTAGAGGTGGCGAGCATCGCGGGTGCAAATTTTCCCTCACGACCCACCACCGCTTCGGTCGGTCACTCAGTGTGGAGGACCATCCATCATGGCAAAGGCGCTTCTCGGTTACGTCGGCGGCTCCGACCCCCGAGTCCTCGCCGAGATGCGGCGGCTTCAGCAGCGTGTCCAGGACCTGGAGTCCGAGCTGGTCAGGATTCAGGCCGAAAACGACGCTCTGTCCGCCGCCGTACGTCACGGCGACTCGGTGCTCGACAGCATCGGGGTATCCCACCCGGAGCCTGCGCTCGCCTGACCCCGCCCCTGGGCGCCGGTCGGGTCGTGCCGTCAGCCGCTGAGAATCTGCAAGGGACGCTTCGGCGTCCCTTCGTCGTTTCCAGGACTGCCGCCGTTTCCAGGACTGCCGTTTTCAGGACTGCCGCCGTTTCTACAACTGTCGTTTCCGAGGCTGTCGTCGAGACTGTCGTTCCCGGGACCGCTTCCGTCGTTTCCCTCGGTGCTGCCGTCGGTACCCCCGTCGTCGGCGCCCCTGTCGTCCGGACCCGGCGCTCCCGTCCGGACCTCTTGTCCCCTGCGAAGTCTCCGGCTGCTGCGACGTCTCCGGCTGCGAAGTCTCCGGTGTGACCGGACTGCCCCGGCAGCGGCGCCCTTGCCGCTCCGTCGCCTCCGCTCGACCAGCCCACCAGCGCCCCCCGTTCTCGCCTTACGTCTGATGTGCCCTGCACCCTGACCGGTGAAACCGGGAAAACGGCCGACCGCCGCGCCACGGCGCGGGCCGCGCGGGCCGGATGCGCCGGGCGGCCGGGGGGTAGAGTCCGCTGGCGTGCACCTCAAGAGCCTGACCCTGCGCGGCTTCAAGTCCTTCGCCTCTGCCACCACGCTGCGCTTCGAACCGGGTATCACGTGCGTCGTCGGCCCGAACGGCTCGGGCAAGTCCAACGTCGTGGACGCCCTGTCCTGGGTGATGGGCGAGCAGGGGGCCAAGTCGCTGCGCGGCGGCAAGATGGAGGACGTCATCTTCGCGGGCACCACCGGCCGCCCGCCGCTGGGCCGCGCCGAGGTGTCGCTGACCATCGACAACGGCGACGGCGCGCTGCCCATCGACTACACCGAGGTCACCATTACGCGGATCATGTTCCGCAACGGCGGCAGCGAGTACCAGATCAACGGCGACACCTGCCGCCTGCTGGACATCCAGGAGCTGCTCTCCGACTCCGGCATCGGCCGTGAGATGCACGTCATCGTCGGACAGGGCCAGCTCGACTCGGTCCTGCACGCCGACCCGACCGGCCGCCGCGCCTTCATCGAGGAGGCCGCCGGCGTACTCAAGCACCGCAAGCGCAAGGAGAAGGCGCTGCGCAAGCTGGAGGCCATGCGCGCCAACCTCGCGCGCGTACAGGACCTCACCGACGAACTGCGCCGCCAGCTCAAGCCGCTGGGCCGGCAGGCCGCCGTGGCCCGGCGGGCCGCCGTCATCCAGGCCGACCTGCGCGACGCGCGGCTGCGGCTGCTCGCCGACGACCTGGTGACGCTGCGGGAGGCCCTGCGCGCCGAGGTCGCGGACGAGGCCGCCCTGCGGCAGCGCAAGGAGGCGGCCGAGGCCGAGCTGCGCGCCGCGCAGGCGCGCGAGTCGGCGCTGGAGGAGCAGGTCCGGCAGCTCGCGCCGCGGCTGCGGGACGCGCAGGCGACCTGGTACGAGCTGTCCCGCCTGGCCGAGCGGGTGCGCGGCACGATCAGCCTGGCCGACGCCCGGGTCACCAGCGCCACCTCCGCGCCCGCCGAGGAGCGGCGCGGCCGCGACCCGGAGGACCTGGAGCGGGAGGCGGCCCGGGTCCGCGAGCAGGAGGCGGAGCTGGAGGCCGCGCTGGAGGCGGCGAGCCGGGCGCTGGAGGACACCGTCGAGCACCGGGCGGAGCTGGAGCGGCTGCTGGCCCAGGAGGAGCGGCGGCTGAAGGATGCCGCCCGGGCGCTCGCCGACCGCCGCGAGGGCCTGGCCCGCCTGCAGGGGAAGGTGACCGCCGCGCGCGGCCGGGTGGCCTCCGGGCAGTCCGAGATCGAGCGGCTGGCGTCCGCGCGTGACGAGGCCGCGCAGCGGGCGGTCGCCGCGCAGGAGGAGTACGAGACGCTGAAGGCGGAGGTCGACGGGCTCGACGCGGACGACGCGGAGCTGGCCGCCGACCACGAGACGGCCAAGCGCGAGCTGGCCGACGCCGAGGCGGGGCTGGCGGCCGCCCGCGAGGCCGCCACCGGGGCCGAGCGGGAGCGCGCCGCCACCACCGCCCGCCACGACGCGCTCGCGCTCGGCCTGCGGCGCAAGGACGGCACCGGCGCGCTGCTCGCCGAGCGCGAGCGGCGCGCCGGCCTGCTCGGCCCGGCCGCCGAACT
>NZ_JAVSCF010000412.1:0-3307 GCF_031932565.1 Streptomyces sp. B1866 | reverse complement strand
TCGTTGTCTCAGATCTGCACAGTGGACGCGAAGCACCAATGGTCAAGCCCTCGGCCTATTAGTACCAGTCAACTCCACCCCTCACGAGGCTTCCATACCTGGCCTATCAACCCAGTCGTCTACTGGGAGCCTTAACCCCACACGGGGGTGGGAGCCCTCATCTCGAAGCAGGCTTCCCGCTTAGATGCTTTCAGCGGTTATCCCTCCCGAACGTAGCCAACCAGCCATGCCCTTGGCAGAACAACTGGCACACCAGAGGTCCGTCCGTCCCGGTCCTCTCGTACTAGGGACAGCCCTTCTCAAGACTCCTACGCGCACAGCGGATAGGGACCGAACTGTCTCACGACGTTCTAAACCCAGCTCGCGTACCGCTTTAATGGGCGAACAGCCCAACCCTTGGGACCGACTCCAGCCCCAGGATGCGACGAGCCGACATCGAGGTGCCAAACCATCCCGTCGATATGGACTCTTGGGGAAGATCAGCCTGTTATCCCCGGGGTACCTTTTATCCGTTGAGCGACGGCGCTTCCACAAGCCACCGCCGGATCACTAGTCCCTGCTTTCGCACCTGCTCGACCCGTCAGTCTCACAGTCAAGCTCCCTTGTGCACTTACACTCACCACCTGATGACCAACCAGGCTGAGGGAACCTTTGGGCGCCTCCGTTACCCTTTAGGAGGCAACCGCCCCAGTTAAACTACCCACCAGACACTGTCCCCGATCCGGATCACGGACCCAGGTTAGACATCCAGCACGACCAGAGTGGTATTTCAACAACGACTCCACCCGAACTAGCGTCCAGGCTTCACAGTCTCCCACCTATCCTACACAAACCGAACCGAACACCAATATCAAGCTATAGTAAAGGTCCCGGGGTCTTTCCGTCCTGCTGCGCGAAACGAGCATCTTTACTCGTAGTGCAATTTCACCGGGCCTGTGGTTGAGACAGTCGAGAAGTCGTTACGCCATTCGTGCAGGTCGGAACTTACCCGACAAGGAATTTCGCTACCTTAGGATGGTTATAGTTACCACCGCCGTTTACTGGCGCTTAAGTTCTCAGCCTCGCCACACCGAAATGCAGCTAACCGGTCCCCTTAACGTTCCAGCACCGGGCAGGCGTCAGTCCGTATACATCGCCTTACAGCTTCGCACGGACCTGTGTTTTTAGTAAACAGTCGCTTCTCGCTGGTCTCTGCGGCCACCCCCAGCTCACCCAGCACGTGGGATCACCAGAAGCGGCCCCCCTTCTCCCGAAGTTACGGGGGCATTTTGCCGAGTTCCTTAACCACAGTTCACCCGAACGCCTCAGTATTCTCTACCAGACCACCTGAGTCGGTTTAGGGTACGGGCCGCAACAGCACTCGCTAGAGGCTTTTCTCGACAGCATAGGATCATCCACTTCACCACAATCGGCTCGGCATCAGGTCTCACCCATGTAACGGGGAACGGATTTACCTGCTCCCCGGGCTACACCCTTACCCCGGGACAACCACCGCCCGGGCTGGACTACCTTCCTGCGTCACCCCATCACTCACCTAATACAAGCTCGGACCACCGGCTCCACCACCCACCAATCCGAAGACCAGCAGAGGCTTCACGGGCTTAGCATCACCTGATTCAGCGTTGACGCACCATCACGGGTACCGGAATATCAACCGGTTATCCATCGACTACGCCTGTCGGCCTCGCCTTAGGCCCCGACTTACCCTGGGCAGATCAGCTTGACCCAGGAACCCTTAGTCAATCGGCGCACACGTTTCCCACGTGTGAATCGCTACTCATGCCTGCATTCTCACTCGTGAACCGTCCACAACTACCTTACAGCGCTGCTTCACCCGGCACACGACGCTCCCCTACCCACCCCAACCCCCGTTAGGAGTATTGTTGGAGTGACACGACTTCGGCGGTACGCTTGAGCCCCGCTACATTATCGGCGCAGAATCACTTGACCAGTGAGCTATTACGCACTCTTTCAAGGATGGCTGCTTCTAAGCCAACCTCCTGGTTGTCACTGCGACTCCACATCCTTTCCCACTTAGCGCACGCTTAGGGGCCTTAGTCGATGCTCTGGGCTGTTTCCCTCTCGACCATGGAGCTTATCCCCCACAGTCTCACTGCTGCGCTCAACTTGCCGGCATTCGGAGTTTGGCTAAGGTCAGTAACCCGGTAAGGCCCATCACCTATCCAGTGCTCTACCTCCGACAAGAACCACACAACGCTGCACCTAAATGCATTTCGGGGAGAACCAGCTATCACGGAGTTTGATTGGCCTTTCACCCCTAACCACAGGTCATCCCCCAGGTTTTCAACCCTGGTGGGTTCGGGCCTCCACGAAGTCTTACCTCCGCTTCACCCTGCCCATGGCTAGATCACCCCGCTTCGGGTCTTGAGCATGCGACTCAAACGCCCTCTTCGGACTCGCTTTCGCTACGGCTACCCCACACGGGTTAACCTCGCCACACACCGCAAACTCGCAGGCTCATTCTTCAAAAGGCACGCAGTCACGACCGCATCCCCAAAGAGACACGGCGACGCTCCCACGGCTTGTAGGCACACGGTTTCAGGTACTATTTCACTCCGCTCCCGCGGTACTTTTCACCATTCCCTCACGGTACTATCCGCTATCGGTCACCAGGGAATATTCAGGCTTAGCGGGTGGTCCCGCCAGATTCACACGAGATTCCTCGAGCCCCGTGCTACTCGGGAAACAGACAAGCAAGCCGACACAATTTCGTCTACGGGGGTCTTACCCTCTACGCCAGGCCTTTCGCATGCCCTTCGACTACCATGCCGGTTTCTGACTCGCCCGATCGCCGGCAGACGACCGAAGCCTGCTCCCACAACCCCGCACTGGCAACCCCTGCCGGGTATCACACCAGAACGGTTTAGCCTCATCCAGTTTCGCTCGCCACTACTCCCGGAATCACTGTTGTTTTCTCTTCCTGCGGGTACTGAGATGTTTCACTTCCCCGCGTTCCCTCCACGCACCCTATGTGTTCAGATGCGGGTGACAGCCCATGACGACTGCCGGGTTTCCCCATTCGGACACCCCCGGATCACAGCTCGGTTGACAACTCCCCGGGGACTATCGCGGCCTCCCACGTCCTTCATCGGTTCCTGGTACCAAGGCATCCACCGTGCGCCCTTAAAAACTTGGCCACAGATGCTCGCGTCCACTGTGCAGTTCTCAAACAACGACCCAAGAGAGGGAAACCCCGGCCACAACCCGGACTCACGTCCCGGCCAGGCCCGTTCCCTCAGGACCCAACAGCGTGCCCCACCAACCCCCAGCGCATCGGACCAGCGTT
>NZ_JAVSCF010000411.1:0-3318 GCF_031932565.1 Streptomyces sp. B1866 | reverse complement strand
CGGGCCGAGACCGCCGTGGCCTGTGGCCGGCGGGCCCGGGCCGCCGCCGCGGGGGCACGTGGCGCGCGGGTCCGGACCGCCGCCGCCCGGCGCGGGCCGCTGCGCGCCGCGCTCGCCGCCGCGCTGGCGCTGGCCGCCGCGCTCGGCACCGCCCCGGACGCCGCCCACGCCGCCGCACCACCGCCCGCCCCGCAGGCGCCACCCGTCAAGCAGCCGGTGGCCGTCGGCTACGGCGGCGCGGTGGCCAGCGTGGACGCCGACGCGTCGGCCGCGGGCATCGAGGTGCTGCGGAGCGGCGGGAACGCGGTCGACGCGGCCGTCGCCACCGCCGCCGCGCTCGGCGTCACCGAGCCGTACTCGGCGGGCGTCGGCGGCGGCGGGTACCTCGTCTACTACGACGCGAAGCGGCGACGCGTCAGCACGCTCGACGGCCGCGAGACCGCGCCGCTGAGCGCGGGCCCGGACCTGTTCCTCGGCGCGGACGGCAGGCCGCTCCCCGCCGACGAGGCCGCCACCAGCGGCCTGAGCGTCGGCACCCCCGGCACCCCGGCCACCTGGGAGGCGGCCCTTGACGCCTGGGGCAGCCGCCCGCTGGCCGACGTGCTGGCGCCCGCCGAGCACCTGGCGCGCGAGGGCTTCACCGTCGACGCCACCTTCCGGCAGCAGACCGCCGACAACCGGGACCGGTTCGCCGCCTTCCCGGCCAGCGCGCGCCTGTTCCTGCCCGGCGGCGAGCCGCCCGCCGTCGGCTCCACCTTCACCAACCCCGACCTGGCCCACACCTACGCGCTGCTCGCCGCGCAGGGCGCGGGCGCCGTCTACCGGGGCGCGCTGGGCCGCGACATCGTGCGCACCGTGCGCCGTCCGCCCGTCGACCCCCGCGCACGGCGTGTCGTACGGCCCGGCGACCTGACCGCGCGCGACCTGGCGGCGTACGCGGTGAAGCGGCAGGCGCCGGTCCGCGTCTCCTACCGCGGCCTGGACGTGTACGGCATGGCGCCGTCCTCCTCGGGCGGCACGACCGTCGGCGAGGCGCTGAACATCCTTGAGGGGCGCGACCTGGCGCGCCTCGACGAGCGCGACTACCTGCACCGCTTCCTGGAGGCCAGCCGCCTGGCGTTCGCCGACCGCAACCGCTGGGTCGGCGACCCGGCCTTCGAGGACGTGCCGACCGCGGGCCTGCTCGACCAGCGCTTCGCCGACTCACGCGCGTGCCTGATCCGCGACGGCGCCGCGCTGGCCAGCCCGGTCCCACCCGGCGACCCGGCCGCCCCGGCCGGCTGCCCCCCGGCGGCGGGCCCGGCCGCGCCCACCCCGTACGAGGGCGAGAGCACCACGCACCTGACGGTCGCCGACAGGTGGGGCAACGTCGTCGCCTACACCCTGACCATCCAGCAGACGGGCGGCAGCGGCATCACCGTGCCCGGCCGCGGCTTCCTGCTGAACAACGAGCTGACCGACTTCTCCTTCACGCCCGTCGACCCGGCCACGCACGACCCGAACCTGCCGGGGCCGGGCAAGCGGCCGCGCTCGTCCATGGCACCGACCGTCGTGCTGCACTGCGGCAGGCCGGTGCTGGCGCTCGGCTCGCCGGGCGGCGCGACCATCATCACCACCGTCGTGCAGACGCTGCTCGGCCACCTGGACCGGGGCCTGCCGCTGGTCGACGCGATCGCCGCGCCACGCGCCAGCCAGCGCAACGCCGCGCGCACCGACCTGGAGCCGGGGCTGTGGGACAGCCCGCTGCGCGCCCGGCTGGAGGCGCTGGGCCACTCCTTCCGGCCGGTAGCCGAGATCGGCGCGGCCACCGGCGTGCAGCGGCTGCCGGACGGGCGGTGGCTGGCGGCCGCCGAGCGGGTACGGCGCGGCGGCGGCTCCGCGATGGTGGTGCGCCCGGCGGGCACCGCCCCACCGCGCACGCCGGGCGGGTAACCCGCGCGTCAGGCCGGCCGCCGCTTCCCCGGCGGTCGGCGTCGGCCGCACCGCGCGGGTCACCGGCCCGCGCGGTCGGCCGGTGTGCGCGGCCTCGCTCCGCCGCCATCCGCGCCAGAATCTCGGCGGCCTCGGCGAACACCCGGCGCCCGCCCGCGTCGAGGCGCTGGGTGAGGGGCCCCGCGGCCGGTCCTCCCTCGCCCCCCGTACGGCCTGGATCGATGCCGCGGTCGGCGCCGGGGAGTGAGAGCACCACCTGCCGCCCGTCGGCCGGGCGCGGGGCGCGGGCCACCAGGCCCCGCCTCTCCGGCGCCGCCGGAACCGTCCCCATCGACCGCGGGCCGACCAGTCCGGCGCGGGCCAGGACGGCTGTGGTCGCGAGAGGCCCTCGGTGTCCAGGAGGAGCGGAACGGCGCGCCGGGAGGGCATGGGGGCGCTCTCCGCGGAGCCGCGCGCATCCGGCGCGCCGATTGCCCGACGACGCGGTGAGATCGGCGGCGGGGTGCCCGGGGCGGCTCTTCTCCTGGCCGGACATGGATCCATCGGCCAATGTCCGCAGACGAACTCGCCCGTTTGCCTGTCCTTTTGACGGCCGGAAAAGTGGACGTAGCAGTTCGGTAACCGGTTGCGTAACACGCAGGGTGTCGAATGCGTGCCGACTGGATGTGCTTCGGCCCGCCGCGAGAGAGGTGGATGGATGGAGCACGGACAACTCCCGGATCCGGTGGAGGAGTTCGCGCGGTTCCTGCGAGCGCTGACGGGGCGGCTCGACCCCACCGCCGGTTGGTACGGCGTGTTCGCGCAGCGCGACCCCGACGGCATGCGGGCCTGCCTGGGCGGCCAGGAGGTGCCGCCCTGGGACGTGGTGCAGGCCCTGCTCCAGGACTTCTCCGCCCTCTGCGGCCACACCGCGGCCCAGGACGCCGCCGTCCGCGCGGCCGACCTCTACCGCGCGTCGGTCAGCGCCTACGACGCCGCGGGCGACGCGGCCACCCTGCGCGGGCGGCTCGACGTGATGCTCGGCGAGCGCACGTACGCGGCCACGCGGGAGCGCCACCTGCGGCAGGCGCTGCTCGCCGCCGCCGACGCGGCCGTGCGCGAACGGCTCGCCGCCGACCTCGCCTGGGCCCACGACGACTGGGAGCGGGCCACGGCGCGCTGCGACGAACTGCGCACCCGTCTGTCCGCCCTGGACCGGCGCCGGGCGGCGGGCCGGCCCGGGCCCGTCCCGTACGTCCCCGCCCAGCCCGGGCCCGGACCGGCGGACGACGGTCGGCGCGGGCCCGGGCAGACGCTGCCGCGCCAGGCCGGACTCGGGCCGGGCGCGCCCGGGGAGGCCGCGCAGGCCGGGTCCGATCCGGCCGTACGGGCCCGGCCCGGCCCCGT
>NZ_JAVSCF010000410.1:0-3363 GCF_031932565.1 Streptomyces sp. B1866 | reverse complement strand
TTCCAACACCACCACTACTGGCTCGACTCAGCCGTGTCGGCGGGAGACGTGGCGGCGGCAGGGCTTGAGTCGGCGCGGCATCCGCTGCTGGGCGCGGCGGTCGGGCTGGCGGAGGGTGCGGGCCGCCTGTTGACCGGCCGGATCTCCCTGCGTACGCACCCCTGGCTCGCCGATCACGCCGTCGGGGACACGGTGCTGCTTCCCGGCACCGCCTTCCTCGAACTCGCCCTTCAGGCCGGTGAGCACATCGGACTTCACCGGGTCGAGGAGCTGACGCTGCACTCTCCGCTCGTCGTGCCCGAGCGCGACGGCGTCGCCCTCCAAGTGACCGTGGCCGGGCCCGACGAGACCGGCCGCCGGGCGGTGCGCGTGCACGCGCGCGTCGATGCCGACACCGCCGCGACCGGCGTGGCGGCGGACGCGTGGACGCACCACGCCAGCGGCACCCTCGCCGAAGAGCCCGCCCCGGGCCCGCGCGGGGCCGGTCACGGCGAGGCCGACCTCGCGGACCTCGGCGGGGCGTGGCCCCCGCCGGGTGCCTCCGCCGTGGACGTGGCGGAGCTGTACGAGCGGCTCGCCGAGGCGGGATTCGGCTACGGCGCGGCGTTCCGGGGGCTGCGGGCCGCCTGGCAGCGCGACGACGACGTATACGCGGAGGTCACGCTGCCCGAGGAGGCCCAGGCGGGCGCGACGGCCCGCTTCGGGCTGCACCCGGCGCTCCTCGACTCCGCTCTGCACGCCCTGCCGCTGCTTCCCGCCCTCCAGGGACAGGACACCGGACTGCCCTTCGCGTGGGAGGCGGTGACGCTGCACGCGGCGGGCGCGACCGCCCTTCGGGTGCGGCTGCGGCCGACCGGCTCCGGTGCGGTCGCGGTCGACGTGGCCGACGAGACGGGCGCGCCGGTGGCGTCGGTCGGGTCGCTGGCCCTGCGGCCGGTGTCCCCGGCCGAGTTGCGGGCATCTGCTTCCGGTCCCCGCGGCGACGCGCTGTTCGAGGTGCGCTGGGAGCCGGTCGCCGACCCCGGGGACGTACCGGAGGAGCCGGGGGACTGGGCGGTGGTCGGCCCGGGCCCCGAGGGCGCCTTGGGGCAGGGGCCGCGGACCTACGCCGACCCGGACGAGCTGTGGCAGGCCGTCGACGCGGGCGCGCCCGTACCCCGTACGCTCCTGGCCTGGTCGGCCGCGGCGGACCAGGCGGAGCCGGCGGGCGTGCACTCCGCCACCCGCGACATGCTGGCCGTGCTGCGGCGGTGGCTGGGCGACGACCGGTTCGCCGGCTGCCGCCTGGGCGTGCTCACCCGGGGCGCCGTGGCCACCCGCCCCGACGAGGACGTGGCGGACCTCGGCGGGGCGGCGGTGTGGGGCCTGGTCCGCTCCGCCCGGTCGGAGAACCCGGACCGGATCGTGCTCGTGGACCTGGAGGCACCGGCCGTCGAAACGCGGGGCGGGCAGGACGGGCGGGGCGAGCCGGACGATGGGCCGCGGGCGCTGTCCGCCGCTCTGGCCTCCGGCGAGCCGGAAGTCGCCGTACGCGGCGGCGTCCCGTACGTCCCCCGGCTGCTGCCGATGGCCGGACCCGGACCCGCGGCGGACCCCGACGAGACCGACGAGCCTGCGCGGCCGTGGGCGTCCGGCGGCACCGTGCTGATCACGGGCGGCACGGGCAGCCTGGGCGGGACGCTCGCCCGGCACCTGGTGACCGCCCACGGCGTTCGTCACCTGCTGCTCCTCGGCCGCCGTGGCCCGGCCGCGGAGGGCGCCGAGCGGCTGGCGGCCGAGCTGGCGGAGCTCGGGGCGAGCGTCACTCTCGCGGCGTGCGACGCCGCCGACCGCGCGGCGCTGGCGCGGACGCTGGAGACGGTCCCCGACGACCGTCCGCTGACGGCCGTGGTGCACGCGGCGGGCGTACTGGACGACGGCGTGATCGCGTCCCTCACGCCCGAGCGGCTGAGCCGCGTGCTGCGGTCCAAGGCCGACGCCGCGCTCAACCTGCACCACCTCACCCACGACCGGCCGCTGAGCGCGTTCGTGCTCTTCTCCTCGCTGGCCGGCGTCACGGGCTCCCCGGGACAGGGCAACTACGCGGCGGCGAACGCCTTCCTCGACGCCCTGGCGTGCCGGCGGCGGGCGGCAGGACTCCCGGCCGTGTCGCTGGCCTGGGGCCTGTGGGAGCAGGCCGGGGGCATGGCCGGGCAACTGGACGCCGCCGACCACTCGCGCATCCTCCGGTCCGGCCTGCGGCCGCTGCCCTCGGACGAGGCCCTGCACCTGTTCGACAGGGCCCTGGCCTGCGGCCGTCCGGTCACCGTGCCCGCCGGGCTGAACACGGCGGCGCTGCCGGGGCCGGAGGCCGTCCCGCCGCTGTTCCGGCGCCTGGCGGGCGGCCGTACGCGCGCCGGCTCCCGGGCCGCGGCGGCCGGCGGACCGGCCGCGCTGCGGCGGCGGCTGGCCGGTCTCGGGCCGGAGGAGCAACTGCGGACGGCCCTCCAGCTGGTGCGCTCCCAGGCGGCGGCGGTGCTGGGGCACCGTGCGGCCGACTCGGTTCCGGCCGAGTCGGCGTTCCGCGACCTGGGATTCGACTCCCTCACCGCGGTCGAGCTGCGCAACCGGCTCCAGACGGCCACCGGCCTGCGCCTCCCGGCCAGCCTGGTCTTCGACCGCCCCAACCCCCTGGCGCTCGCCCGCCGGCTGCGCGAGGAGCTGGTCGGCGACCGGTCGGCGGCCGCGCCGCGCGCCTCGACCGGCCGCGCGGCGGCGGACGAACCGGTGGCCATCGTCGGCATGGCCTGCCGGTATCCCGGCGGCGCGCGGACCGCCGAGGAGCTGTGGGACCTGGTCGCCTCCGGCGTGGACGCGGTGGGCGACTTCCCGGCGGACCGCGGCTGGGACGTGGAGCGGCTGTACGACCCCGACCCGGACCGGCCCGGCACCAGCTACACCCGTCGGGGCGGGTTCCTCTACGACGCGGCCGAGTTCGACCCGGAGTTCTTCGCGATCAGCCCGCGTGAGGCGCTGGCGACNGACCCGGACCGGCCCGGCACCAGCTACACCCGTCGGGGCGGGTTCCTCTACGACGCGGCCGAGTTCGACCCGGAGTTCTTCGGGATCAGCCCGCGTGAGGCGCTGGCGACGGACCCGCAGCACCGGCTGCTGCTGGAGGTCACCTGGGAGGCGCTGGAGCGGGCGGGCATCGACCCGACCTCGGTGCGCGGCAGCCTGACCGGGGTGTTCGCGGGGGTGATGTACCACGACTACGGCTCGCGCCTGCACAGCATCCCGGAGGGCTTCGAGGGGTACATCGGCAACGGGAACGCCGGCAGCATCGCCTCCGGGCGCGTCGCCTACACCTTCGGCCTGGAGGGC
>NZ_JAVSCF010000409.1:0-3364 GCF_031932565.1 Streptomyces sp. B1866 | reverse complement strand
GCGGCCCGGCGCCGACCGCCCACCGGGGCCGGGCGGCGGCGGTCGGCCACGCCGGGCGGGGCGGGACGCGCGAGCGGCGGGAAGCGGCAGCGGCACCGGCAGGCGGTGCCGTACGGGGAACGTGGGGAGCGGACGATGCAGGGCCCAGGGCACGAGCGGTTCGACACCGACGTCTGCGTGGTGGGCGGGGGTCCCGGCGGCCTGGTCCTCGCGCTGCTGATGCTCCGGTCGGGAGCGCGCGTGATGGTGGTGGAGCGGGCGCTGTGGCACCAGCGGGAGTACCGCGGCGAGATACTCCAGCCCGGCGCGATGAAGCTGCTGGACGACATCGGCGTACTCGTCGGCGCCCGGGCGCGCGGCGCGCGCGAGCACGACCGGCTCCGCCTCGTCGAGGGCGGCCGGGTGCTGCTGAACGCGGACTACCGGCTGCTGCCACCCCCGTACGACCACCTGCTGAGCATCCCGCAGCCGCACGTGCTGGAGGAGCTGCTCGTCCACTGCCTGCGCTCGCCCGGCTTCGGCTACCTGGCCGGGCGGCGGGTCAGCGGGCTGCTGCGCGGCGACGGCGGCCGGGTCGCGGGGGTCACCTCCGACGGCCCGTTCGGCCCGTGCACCGTGCGGGCCCGCGTCGTGGTGGGCGCGGACGGCCGGTTCTCCCGCATACGGCGGCTGGCGGGCATAGCGGCCGACCACGTCCCGGCCTTCGACCGCGACCTGCTGTGGTTCAAGCTCGTCAGCGAGCGGCCGCACAGCGCGGCGTCCGCGCGGGACGTGCTGGTGTTCCGGGCCGGCAGCACGCCGGTGCTGGTGCACGAGTCGTGGCCGGACCGCATCCAGTTCGGCTGGACCCTGCCGCACCGCGCCTACCGCCACCTCGCCGCGCGCGGCCTGGAGTACGTCAAGGAGGAGCTGGCGCGCGCCGTGCCGCCGTACGCCGCCCTCATCCGCGAGCAGATCCGCTCGTCCGGCGACATGAGCCTGCTCGACGTGTTCTGCGCGCGTGCCGAGCGCTGGGCGGACGAGGGGCTGGTGCTGATCGGCGACGCGGCCCACACGCACAGCCCGATCGGCGGGCAGGGCATCAACCTGGCCATCCAGGACGCCGTGGTGCTGCACCCGCTGCTCGTCGACGCGCTGGCGGCCGGCGACCTCAGCCGGGCCCGGCTCGCGGCCTTCGAGGAGCGGCGCTCCCGCGACATCGCGGCCGTTCTGCGGCTCCAGGCCCTGCAGAGCCGGTCCGAGCTGCCCTGCGGCCCGTCCCCGGCCGGGATGTGGCCCGGTCTCGTACGGGTCATCCGGCGCACCCCGCTGCACCGCACGATGCTGCGCCGGGTGGCGTACGGGAATCCGTCGATCCGCGTCTCCGGCGCGGTGGGCGCGCGGCGCGGGAGGCCGTGACCGCGGGTGTGCGACGACCGTGCCGCTCCGCACCGGCCCTGCCCGGATCGGCCCTGCCCGGATCGGCCCCGCCCGCCCGCCCGGCCCTGCCCGCCCGGCCCCGCCCGGCTGCGCCGTCCGGCCGCGCTGCCCGGCAGGCCGCCGCGGCCGTCCTCCCACGTCCGTCCCCGCCCCGCCGCCCCGGTGCGGCACGGCGTCCCCGAGGCCCGTCCCGCGCGGCGGTCGGCCCGGGCCGCCCCAGCCCCGTCGGCGGCCCAGGACGGCGGGCGCCCGGAACGTCGGCCCAGAACGGCGGACATCCTGACGACGGAGGAGACGAACCTGTGCGCGTGCTGTTCACCACCCGGGCCGCGGGCGGCCACCTGTGGCCCATGGTGCCGCTGGCCCGGTCCTTCCTGGCGGCGGGCCACCGGCTGCGGTTCGCTGTGCCGCCCGGCTGCGCGGCGACCGTCGCCCGCACGGGCCTGGTCCCCGTCCCCGTCGGCGTCGCGCCCGCGCGGGCCGGCGTCCCGACCGCGCCGCCGCCGGTGGCCGGATCCGGCGGGCAGTGGCCCGCGGACTGGCCGGTGCGCCCGGCCGGGCTCAGCCCGGAGCAGCACCGAATAGTCCGCGCGCTGGCCCGGCAGCGCGTCCGGGCCGCCGAGGCCATGGCGCCCGACCTGATCGCCTGGGCGCGGCTGTGGCAGCCCGACCTGGTGGTGCACGACGCCAGCACGTACGCGGGCACGGTGGCCGCGGCGGCGCTCGGCGTGCCGGCCGTCAGCCACCTGTGGGGGAGCGCGGCGGTGGTCAGGTTCGACCGGGAGGGCCTGGACCCGGCCGGGCAGCCGCAGCCGGCGTACGCGCGCCTGCTGGACCGCTACGGCGTGCCCCCGGACCGGGAGCCGGACGTGTGGCTCGATCCGTGCCCGCCGAGCCTGGCGCTGCCGTCGGCGGTGCGCCGGATGCCCGTGCGGTACGTGCCCTCAGGGGACGGCCCGGCCCCGCCCGGCGAGGGTGGCGGCCCGGACGATCCCGCGCGGCAGCGGGTGTGCCTGGCCTGGGAGAGCCCCGTGCCGCCCGCCGCGGTGACCGACGCGCTCCTCCAGGCGGCCACCCGGGGCGTGCGGGCGGTACGGGCCGGGGGCGCCGCCGGGCCGCTGCCCGCGCTGCTGCCCGGCTGCCGGGTGCTGGTCCACCAGGGCGGCGGCGCCGTGGTGATGACCGGGGTGGTGGCGGGCGTCCCGCAGCTGGTCCTGCCCTACGGCCCCGAGCAGCAGCTCAACGCGGCCCGGCTGCGGCGGACGGGCGCCGCCCGGCGGGGCGCGGCCCGGTCCGCCGGGCACCTCGCCAAGGAGCTGTTCGCCCTGCTGGAGCAGCCGGGGTACGCGGTGGCGGCGCGCGCACTGCGGGACGAGGCGCTGGCGCTGCCGGGCCCGGACGAGACGGTGGCCCGGCTGACCGACCGGCGGCGGCCGGTCGGGTGGGGGTCCCCGGCCGGGTGAGACCGGCGGCCCTGGGACAGCACCGGAGCGGACGCCTCGCCGCAGGCCGCCGCCGGAAACCGCCGCCGCAGGCCGCCGAAGGACACGCGAAGGGCACAGGGACACGCGAAGGGCCCCTCACCTCGGTGAGGGGCCCTTCCGCCGTCTGTGCGCCGCCAGGGACTCGAACCCCGGACCCGCTGATTAAGAGTCAGCTGCTCTAACCAACTGAGCTAGCGGCGCCTGCTGACGTAGAAGACCTTAGCACCCGGTCCCACCCGCGCGGAAATCGCCGTCCGGTCAGCCCCGGAACAGCACGGGTGCGCTGGTCACCGACGTGCGGCCGGGGCCGGAGGAGGCGGCCCGCACCGTACGCACACAGGCCCACAGCAGCGCGTCCGGGCCGGGCAGCCAGGGGTGCCGGACGTCGGGCGCGACCAGCCAGCGGGAGGCCGCGGCCGGTGCGGGCCGGCCGGCCGGCCCCGGCGCGCCGCCGCTGCCGC
>NZ_JAVSCF010000408.1:0-3378 GCF_031932565.1 Streptomyces sp. B1866 | reverse complement strand
GGCGGCGCCGCCCCGGGCCGCGGGCCGCCCGCGGCCCGGGGCGGGCCCGCCGCGGGCGTCCGGGGTCCGGTGCTCCGCCGCGACGGCCGTACCCCTTCCGCTGCCTGCTGCCATGCCCGAAACCCCCCGCGTCACCGGCCCGTTACCACACCCTCGGCGGGCTCGCGTGCAACCTATCCCCACGTCGGCGCCGGTGACAATCGCATTCGGGCCCGGCCGCAAGGGGGCCGCGCGGCCGCCTGCGAAGCAGGAACCCGCGGGCGGACCACGGCATTCCGAGCAGGGCCGTACGGCCGTGTGACCTCGGTCATGGGCGCGGCGCCGGGGAGCGCGGGCGGCGGGTCAGGCGGGCGGGTTGCCGTGTTTGCGCGCGGGCAGCGGCGCGTGCTTCTCGCGCAGCATCGCCAGGGACCGGATCAGCACCTCGCGGGTGGCGGCCGGGTCGATGACGTCGTCCACGAGCCCGCGCTCGGCCGCGTCATAGGGGTGCACCAGCTCGGACCGGTACTCCTTGGCCCGCTGCCGGCGCGCGGCCTCGGGGTCGTCGGCCTGGGCGATCTCGCGGCGGAAGATGACGCGCGCGGCGGCCTCGGCGCCCATGACGGCGATCTCGTTGAGCGGCCAGGCGTAGGCGAGGTCGGCGCCGATGGACCGGGAGTCCATGACGATGTACGCGCCGCCGTACGCCTTGCGCAGGACCACCGAGACGCGCGGCACGGTCGCGTCGCAGTACGCGTACAGCAGCTTGGCGCCGTGCCGGACGATGCCGCCGTGCTCCTGGTCGACGCCCGGCAGGAAGCCCGGCACGTCCACCAGCGTGACCAGCGGAATGCTGAACGCGTCGCAGAACTGGACGAACCGGGCGGCCTTCTCGGAGGACTCGATGTCCAGCACCCCGGCGAGCGTCCGCGGCTGGCTGGCCACCAGCCCCACGGACCGGCCGTCCAGCCGGGCCAGCGAGCACACCACGCTGGTGGCCCACCGCTCGTGGACCTCCATGTGCTCGCCGTCGTCCACGATCTCCTCGATCACCTCCCGCATGTCGTATGGGCGGGTGCCGTCGGCCGGGACCAGGTCCGGCAGCGCCTCGCAGCGGCGGTCGGCCGGGTCGTCGGCGGGCACCTCGGGCGGGGTCTCCCGGTTGTTCGACGGCAGCAGGGACAGCAGGAAGCGGACCTCCTCCAGGCAGGTCGCCTCGTCGTCGTACGCGAAGTGCGCCACGCCCGAGGTCCGCGCGTGCACGTCGGCGCCGCCCAGCGCGTCCTGCGTGACCCGCTCGCCGGTGACCGCGTGCACCACGTCGGGCCCGGTGACGAACATCTGCGAGGTCTCGCGGACCATGAACACGAAGTCCGTCAGCGCCGGGGAGTACGCCGCGCCGCCCGCGCACGGCCCGAGCATGACGCTGATCTGCGGGATCACCCCCGAAGCCCGGGTGTTGCGCTGGAATATCCCGCCGTAGCCCGCGAGCGCGGAGACGCCCTCCTGGATGCGGGCGCCGGCGCCGTCGTTGAGGGACACCAGCGGCGCGCCGGCCGCCAGCGCCATGTCCATGATCTTGTGGATCTTCTGCGCGTGCGCCTCCCCCAGCGCCCCGCCGAAGATCCGGAAGTCGTGCGCGTAGACGAAGACCCTGCGGCCGTGCACGGTCCCCCAGCCGGTGACCACGCCGTCGGTGTGCGGACGGCGGTCCTCCAGGCCGAAACCGGTCGCCCGGTGCCGCCGCAGCGCCTCCACCTCGTGAAAGGACCCGTCGTCGAAGAGCAGGGCGAGCCGTTCACGGACCGTCAGTTTGCCCTTGGCGCGCTGGGCCTCGGTGGCGCGTGCGTCGCCCGCCGCGACCGCGCTCTTCAGCCGGTGCAGTTCGGCCACCCGGTCGTGGAGGGGCGCGCCGCCGTCGGACATCGGTCATCTCCCGTGGCTGGTGGGCGCGGCGGGTCCGCCGCGACGTCAGCAGCGTACGAACGCGCTGTCCCGGCCCGGTCGAGAACCGCTGGAGCCGTCCGGCGGCGGCCGGGTGTCCGTACGGGACGCCGGAACCGGCCGCCCGGGGGGTCACCGGTCGCCGAGCATGCCCAGCTCGGTGGCGCGCACGCCCGCCTGGAACCGGGACTCGGCGCCGAGGAGTTCCAGGATGCCGGTGACGTACCTGCGGTAGGTACGGACCGAGATGGCCAGCTCGCGCGCGGCGGCCTCGTCGGTGACGCCGTCGCGCAGCCGCTCCAGCACCCGGCGGACCATCTCGGCGCGGGCCCGGTTGCCGAAGTCGAACGGCGTCTCGGCGGGCACGGCGCTGCCCCACATGCCGGTGAACATGCTGTGCAGCGTGCGCACCACCACGCCGTCCCGCACCACCGACGCCTGCCGCCCCTCGGGGGCGTCCGCGCACACCAGCGCGGCCCGGCCGTCGGCGATCAGCAGCGTGGGCAGCGGGACCGTGATCAGCCGCTCCTGGCAGTTCGGACCGCAGTCGGGGGCGCTCCGCGCGCGTAGAACGCGGGTGGGCACGGCGCCGTCGAGGTCGGCGAGCAGCGCGGCCAGGGCCGCGTGCGCGGCCGCCAGGCGGGCCGAGCCGGCCGCCGGGATCACGGCGTCGAGGCTGTGCCTGGCCTGCGCCGCGACGTGCGAGGCAGCGGCCAGGAAGGCGGCGTCCTCGGCCTCGATCTCGGTCACCCGCGCGCTTCTGGCGCGGCGGGCGCGGTGCTCGGTGACGGTGGACTCCAGCAGCGCGCGGACCTGCCGCAGCGCGCGGTCCAGGGGGTCGGCCGCGTCCGACGGCTCCGGCGGCCTGGAATCGTCCATTCCCGTCCTCGGTGATGACGACCTGCGGTGGCTGGGGGATGCGGCCCGGCGACGACTCTAGTGACGGCCCGGCAGCAGCCCCGCCTCGACCGCCCGCACCCCGGCCTGGAACCGGGAGTGCGCGCCCAGCTCCCGCATGATCTCGGCGACGTACCGGCGGTAGGTCCGCAGGGAGACCTGCATCTCCCGGGCCCCGGCCTCGTCCGTACGGCCCGTGCGCAGGCTCTCCAGGATGCGCCGCGCGTCCTCCACGCACACCCGGCCGCCCAGCCGCGGGTACCGGCTCGGCGCCACCGCGCCCGCCCAGGCGCCGGTGAACATCAGGTCCAGGGCGCGCACCGTGGCCGGGTCCTCCACGGCCGAGGCCCGGCGGCCCGCGCCCGGGCCGAGCGTGACGTAGGCGATCCGGCCGTCCACGATGACGGCCTCGTGCGGCGCGTCGCGGCCGGCGACGCGCAGCTCGCAGCGGGGCAGGGCGCGCGCCAGGACGCGCACGCGCCCGCTGGACAGCGCGCGCGGCGCGCACAGCAGCCGCACCTCCACGCCGCCGGGGCCGTCCGGGAGGGCGCCGGCGGC
>NZ_JAVSCF010000407.1:0-3381 GCF_031932565.1 Streptomyces sp. B1866 | reverse complement strand
CACCGGGCCCGGCCTGGCCAGGGCGCTCGGCCCGCTGCTGCGCGACCCGGCGCTCGGCCCGCTGCGCGCCGCGTCGGTGGTGGACGCGGCCACCGGGGGGACGGTGTTCGGGTCCGACGCGGCCGCCGCCGCCGTGCCCGCCTCCACGGTCAAGCTCGCCACCGGCGCCGCCGCCCTGTCCGCGCTCGGCCCCGGCCACCGCATCGCCACCGCGGTCGTGGGCGGGGAATCCGGCCAGATCGTGCTCGTCGGCGGCGGCGACCCCACCCTCACCGCCCGCCCGGCCACCGGCCCCGACCAGCCCGCGAGCCTGCGCGACCTGGCCGACCGGGCCGCCCGGGCGCTGGCCGCGCGCGGCGTGCGGCGGGTGCGCCTGGCGTACGACACGTCCCTCTACTCCGGCCCCGTCCTGCACCCCATCGGCCCGAACGAGAACCTCGCGCCCGTCGTCCCGCTCATGGCCGACGAGGGCCGCCTCGACGGCAGCGACCACGGCCCGGCCGACCGGGCGAAGGACCCGGCCGCCGACGCCGCGCGCGCGTTCGCGGACCTGCTGCGGGAGCGCGGCGTGGACGTGGCCGGGGACCCCGGGCAGACCGCCGCGCCGCGCGGCGCCGGCCGGCTGGCCGCCGTGTGGTCCCCGCCGCTGTCCGCGCTGGTCGAACGGATGCTGACCACCAGCGACAACGACATCGCCGAGGCCCTGGCCCGGCAGACCGCCCTCGCCTCCGGGCGGCCCGCCTCCTTCGACGGGGCCGCCCAGGCCGTGACCGCCCGGCTGGCCGCGCTGCGGCTGCCGGTCGGCGGCGCGCGCGTGGCGGACGGCAGCGGCCTGGACCGCGCCGACCGGGTCTCGGCCGCGCTGCTCTCCCAGGTGCTGCTGCGGGCCGCGAGCCCCGGCCACCCGGAGCTGCGGCCGGTCCTGACGGGCCTGCCGGTGGCCGGGTTCACGGGCACGCTGCGCGGCCGGTACGGGCAGGACGCGGCGTACGCGGCCGGGCGCGGCCTGGTGCGGGCCAAGACGGGCACGCTGACCGGGGTGAACACGCTGGCCGGCACGGTCGTGGACGCGGACGGGCGGCTGCTGGTCTTCGCCTTCATGACCAACGACACGACGGACGCGCAGGGCGCCCAGCACGCCCTCGACCGGCTCGCGTCGACGCTGGCGGAGTGCGGCTGCCGGTGACCCTCCGGGCGGCCCGTGGGTCCCCGTGGGTCCGTACGTCTCGCAGGCCCGTGGGACTCCGGGGCCTACGGGTCTACGGGCCTACGCTGACTGTCGAGCCCGTCGGCAGGGCGCCCGCCGAACGCGGTTCCGCCGGTCGGAAGTCCGCAGACCGTGCGTCCGCAGACCGTGCGTCCGGCAACCGGGAGGCCGGGCGGCCGTGAGTCCGCCGTCCGGGTCCCGGCCGACGTGCCCCGCGGCCTCAGCCCGGCCCCCGCCCGCCTTCCACCCGCTGGACCGGCCCGACCCCTGCCCGTCGGAGCCCGGCCGGGCTCCGCGCGCCGGGGCGCGCGCTCCCGTGCCATGCGCCCGCGCACGCGTCCCGCGTACGTCCGCTCCCGCCCCCGCCCGGCCCGCCGTGCCCGGCCGTCACCTCGTCTCCTCCCGTACGCCGCGCCGGGCACGTACCGTGAAGTCATGACGAGCGTCGGTGGTGCGGAGATGGTCGACTGGAATCTCGCGGTGGCGACGGCGACCCGGCTGGTACGGCCGGGACCGGAGGTGACCCGCGACGAGGCGCGCGCCGTCGTCGCGGAGCTGCGGCGGCACGCGAAGGCCTCGGAGGAGCACGTGCGGGCCTTCACCGGCATGTTCCCGCCCGCGGCGGCGGGGCCGGACGGCGAGCCGGGAGAGGGNTCCCGCCCGCGGCGGCGGGGCCGGACGGCGAGCCGGGAGAGGGGCCGTCCGCGGGCGGCGGGCCGGCGGACACGCCCGTGCTGGTCGTGGACCGCGCGGGCTGGATCAGGGCGAACGTGGCGGGCTTCCGCGAGGTGCTGGGGCCTTTGCTGGGCAGGATGCAGGAGCGGCGCGGCGGGATGCCGGGCGGCGCGGTGCTCAGCGCGGTCGGCGGCAAGGTGACCGGCGTGGAGCTGGGCATGCTGCTGTCCTTCCTGGCCTCCCGGGTGCTCGGCCAGTACGAGACGTTCGGCCGCGCCACGCGCGAGCTGCCCGCCGCGACGCCGGGCGGCGGCCGCCTGCTGCTGGTCGCGCCGAACATCGTGCACGTGGAGCGGGAGCTGGACGTGGCCCCGCACGACTTCCGGCTGTGGGTGTGCCTGCACGAGGAGACGCACCGCACGCAGTTCGCGGCCGTGCCCTGGCTGCGCGACCACATCGAGTCGGAGATCCAGGCGTTCCTCGGCGAGACGGACGTGGACCCGGCGACGCTGCTGGAGCGGTTCCGGGAGGCGGCCCAGTCGCTGGCGGGCGGCAGGCGGGAGGCCGGCGGCGGGGACGGCGAGGAGGAGCGCGGCGGGCGGAGCCTGGTGGAGCTGGTGCAGACGCCCGCCCAGCGGGAGATCCTGGCCCGGCTGACCGCGGTGATGTCGCTGCTGGAGGGCCACGCGGACTTCGTGATGGACGGCGTGGGCCCGGCTGTGGTGCCGAGCGTGGCGGAGATCCGGGAGAAGTTCCAGCAGCGGCGGGCCAGCGGCGTGGGCCGGCTCGACCAGGCGCTGCGCCGGCTGCTCGGCCTGGACGCCAAGCTGCGGCAGTACCGGGACGGCGAGCGGTTCGTGCGGGGGGTGGTGAACCAGGTCGGCATGGAGGGCTTCAACCGGGTGTGGACCTCGCCCAACACCCTCCCGACCAAGGCGGAGATCGGCAAACCAGCGGATTGGGTCGCGCGGGTGCACCGTAGGACGGATGGTTAGGGGTCGCACGCCTGGCGGCACGGGATTGACCTCCCAATCACTCGTCCGAGGGACCGTGGGCGACGGGTAGGCGTGCGATGCTCAGGGAACAGCACACTTCTGTCACCATTGAAGTACGCAGCGTTACGGGACTCGCCTGAGCCGCACGCCTCCGGTGGCTCTCCCGGCTCCCGCAGCACTCGGCAGCACTGGTCGGTACTCGCCGTCACTCGTCGTCCGGTGGGTACTCCGCGACAAGCACTCGTCGTTCCCGTACGGCACCGAGGTAGCCCCTCGGCCTCACAGATGGGATACGGACATGGGTCCCCATCCTGCGGTCGCCGCGATACGCCTGGCGGTCCGCCGCGTCCTCCACGACATCCTCCACGACGTGTTCGGGGGCGCCCTGGTCGGCGCCGGCGCCCCCGCGCAGGGCACGTCGGCGGGCGCGTCGTCCGCGGCCGTGCCGGCCGCGGCCGTCCCCACGGCGGCCGCTGCCACCGTGCCCGCCCCGACGAACGCCGC
>NZ_JAVSCF010000406.1:0-3428 GCF_031932565.1 Streptomyces sp. B1866 | reverse complement strand
CCATGACGACGTACGGACCGCGGTGACGGCGTTGGGCACGGTGCATGTCCAGGGGCATCCGGTCGACTGGGCGCCGCTGTTCCCCGAAGCCCGGACCGTCGACCTGCCCACCTACCCCTTCCAACACCAGCACTACTGGATGCACCCCGCCTCCGGCGCCGCCGAGCCGTCCGAGATCGGACTCGCCGACGCCCGGCACCCGCTGCTGGGCGCCGTCGTCAGCGTCGCGGGCGACGACAAGGTCGTCTTCGCCGGGCGGCTGGCGCTGCGCACCCACCCCTGGCTGGCCGATCACACCGTCCTGGGCTCGGTCCTGCTTCCCGGTACCGCCTTTGTCGAGCTGGCCCTGCGCGCAGGTGAGGAGGTGGGCTGCCCGGTCGTGCGGGACCTGGCGCTGCACCAGCCGCTGGTCCTGCCGCAGCGCGGCGCGGTGCAGGTGCAGGTGGCCGTCGGCGCTCCGGAGGACGANTGCCGCAGCGCGGCGCGGTGCAGGTGCAGGTGGCCGTCGGCGCTCCGGAGGACGACGGCCGGCGGGCGCTCAGCGTCCACTCCCGCCCGTACGACGAGGACACCGAGCACGAGTGGACGCTGCACGCCGACGGCCTGCTGGCGCCCGCCGACCCGCCCGAGCCCGACTTCCCGGCCGGTTCCTGGCCGCCGCCAGAGGCCAGGGCCGTCGACCTCGACGGCTTCTACGCCGACCTCGCCGCCCACGGCTACCACTACGGTCCGCTGTTCCAGGGCGTACGGGCCGCGTGGCGGCTGGACGACGACGTGCTCGCCGAGGTCGTGCTGCCCGAGGCGGCCGGTGCCGACGCCGCCAGGTTCGGCATGCACCCGGCCCTGCTCGACGCCGTTCTGCACGTCGCCCGGCTGGGCGCCTTCCACGAGCGGCCGGATCAGAAGTACCTGCCGTTCGCCTGGGAGGGCGTGGCCCTGCGGGCCCGTGGCGCCACCGCCGTGCGCGTACGGATCTCCCGGGCGGGCACCGACGCCGTCCGGCTGGACGTCACCGACACCGCCGGCCGGCCGGTGCTGACGGCCGACTCGCTCACCCTGCGCCCGGTCTCCGCCGGGCAGCTCGCGGCCGGACCCCGCGACTCCCTGTTCCGCGTCGACTGGGTGCCCGTGCCCGCCGGTGACGGCTCGGGCCTCCGCGTCGCCCGGGTGCGTACGGCGGACGAGGCCCTGTCCCAGGACGCCGACATCGTGGTCGTGCCGTGCCTCGGTGCCGGGACCGCGTACCAGGCCGCGTACCAGGCGCTGGACCTGCTGCGGCGCTGGCTGGCCACGGACACCGGCAGCACCACCCTGGCCCTGCTCACCCGCCGCGCCGTCGAGGTCGGCGACGACGGCGTCGACGACCTCGCCCACGCGCCGCTGTGGGGCCTGGTCCGCACCGCACAGACCGAGCACCCCGACCGCTTCCTGCTGATCGACGCGGACGACCCCGAGCTGTCCCCGGAAGCCCTGGCCGCCGCGCTCGCCACGGGAGAGCCGCAGCTGGCGATCCGGGACGGCGCCGTCCTGGTGCCACGGCTGGCCGCCGTCTCCATACCGGGCACCCCGGTCGGCTGGAACCCCGAGGGCACCGTCCTGATCACCGGCGGCTCGGGCGCGCTGGCCGGGCTCGTGGCCGGACACCTCGTACGGAACCACGGCGTGCGCAGGCTGGTCCTCGCCAGCCGCAGCGGCCGGCCCGCGCCGGGCACCGCGTCGCTCGGCGCGGACATCACCGCCGTACGCTGCGACGTCTCCGACCGCGACGCCGTCGCCGCGCTGATCGCCGCCGTACCGGACGAGCACCCGCTCACCGCCGTCGTGCACACCGCCGGCGTCCTGGACGACGGAGTCCTGCACGCGCTGACGCCCGAGCGGATCGACACCTCGTTCGCGGCGAAGGTCGACGGCGCCCGCCACCTGCACGAGCTGACCGCCCACCTGGACCTGGCCGCGTTCGTGCTGTTCTCCTCGGCGTCGGCCGTGCTGGGCGCCGCCGGACAGGGCAACTACGCCGCGGCGAACGCCTACCTCGACGCGCTCGCCGCGCATCGGCGGCGGCTGGGCCTGCCCGGCGTGTCCCTGGCCTGGGGGCTGTGGGCCGAGCACGGCGGCATGGCCCGCGGCCTCGGCGACACCGAGCTGACGCGGATCTCCCGGATCGGCGTGACCGCGCTGACCGCCGAGGACGGCATGCGGCTCTTCGACGCCGCACGCGCCGCCGGCCGGGCGCTGCTGGTGCCGATGCGGGTGGACCGCGCCGCGCTGCGCGCCCGGCGTGACCACCTCCCCGTACCGCTGCGCGGCCTGGTGCCCGAGCGGGCGGGTACCAGGCCGGCGGCGGCGCTGCGGGACAGGATCGGCGAGCTGACCGGCCCCGAGCGCACGCGCACGGCGCTCAACCTCGTGCGCAACGCCGTCGCCGACACGCTGGGGTACAACGCGGCCGACGGCATACGGCCGGACCAGAACCTGGGCGAGATCGGCTTCGACTCGCTCACCGCCGTCGAGTTCCGCAACCGGCTCTCCGCCGCCACCGGACTGCGGCTGCCGGCCACCCTCACCTACGACCACCCCACCCCCGCGGCCATCGCCGAGCACGTCCTGACCCGCCTCACCCCGACCGGGCGCGGCGCCGCTCCCGCCACCGTGCCCGCGCCCGCGGCGCCGCCGGCCGACGACGACCCGGTGGTCATCGTCGGCATGGCCGGCCGCTTCCCCGGCGGCGTGCGCACGCCCGAGGACCTGTGGGACCTGGTCGCCTCCGGGACGGACGCCATCTCCGAGTGGCCGACCGACCGCGGCTGGGACGTGGACGGGCTGTACGACCCGGACCCCGACGCCGTCGGCACGTCGTACGTACGGCACGGCGGATTCCTGCACGACGCCGGGGAGTTCGACGCGGCCTTCTTCGGGATCTCGCCGCGTGAGGCGCAGGCGATGGATCCGCAGCAGCGGCTGCTGCTGGAGTGCTCGTGGGAGGCGATCGAGCGGGCGGGTATCGACCCGGCCTCGCTCAGGGGCAGCCGGACCGGCGTGTACGCCGGGGTGATGTACCACGAGTACGCGTCCCGGCTGGGCGCCGCGCCCGCCGGGTTCGAGGGCACGCTCGGCACCGGAAGCGCGGGCAGCATCGCCTCGGGCCGCGTCTCCTATACGTTCGACTTCATCGGCCCCGCGGTCACCGTGGACACCGCCTGCTCGACGTCCCTGGTCGGGCTGCACCTGGCGGCGCAGGCCCTGCGGACCGGCGAGTGCGACATGGCGCTGGCCGGCGGCGTCACCGTGATGCACACCCCGCGTCCGTTCGTCGAGTTCTCCCGGCAGCGCGGCCTTGCCGCCGACGGGCGCTGCAAGGCCTTCTCCCGGGCGGCGGACGGCGTGGCCTGGGCCGAAGGCGCCGGAATCCTGGTGCTGGAGCGGCTGTC
>NZ_JAVSCF010000405.1:0-3432 GCF_031932565.1 Streptomyces sp. B1866 | reverse complement strand
GGGCCCGCGGCGCGGTCGGGGGGCCGGGCGCGGTCGCGGGCCAGCGCCAGCCAGGGCAGTACGGCCGCGGCGGCGAGCACCGCCCACGCGCCGAGCCCGGCGCGCCAGCCGCCGCCGAGGCCGTGGGTCAGCGGCACGGTGACGGCGGCGGCCAGCGCGGTGCCGAACGACAGCGCCATCGAGTACAGGCCGGTCATCGGGCCGACCCGGTCGGGGAACCAGCGCTTGACGATCACCGGCATGAGCACGTTGCTGACCGCGATGCCCGCGAGCGCCAGCGCGCTGACCGCGAGGAAGGCCGCCGTGCCGCCCAGCAGCGGCCGCGCCGCGAGGCCGGCCGTGAGGGCGGCCAGGCCCGCGCACACCACCGTCCCCGGGCCCCAGCGGTGCGCGAGCCGCGGGGCGGCGAACCCGAAGAGGGCGAAGCAGGCCGCGGGCATCGAGGTCAGGAGCCCGGCGAGGGTGCCGCTCATGCCGAGGCCGTCGCGCACGTCCTCCAGCAGCGCGCCGAGGCTGGTGATGCCGGGGCGGAGGTTGACCGCGGCCAGCAGGAGTCCGGCGACCATCAGGCGCCGCCGCCACGCCGCCGCCGCGGCGGTGCGGCCGGCGACGGCGGTGTCCCGGCGCGGGGCGGCGGCCGGGCCCGGCGGGGCGGCGGCGGGCTGGGGAGCGGGGACGGTCGTCGCGAGGTGGTCATCGGCCATGGCGACCATCATAGAATCATGGGATGAATAATTGTCCACTTGATATTCTTATGGGCTGTCCGCGCGGTCCGGTGCGGCCGGACCTTTACCGGCCGGTGACGCGCGAGCGGCATCATGGAGACCGCCCGCTTTCCCCGGCAGGCGCCCCGTCAGTCCCAGGAGAGTCATGCCGCTGACCTCACCCCGGCGTTCCGCGCTCGCCGACCAGGTGATCGCCCAGCTCCGCGCCCAGATCACGTCCGGCGAGTGGCCGGTCGGCTCGCGCATCCCCACCGAGCCGGAGCTGGTCGAACAGCTCGGCGTGGCCCGCAACACCGTGCGCGAGGCGGTGCGCGCGCTCGCCCACAACGGCCTGCTGGACATCCGGCAGGGCTCGGGAACGTACGTGCTGGCGACCAGCGAGCTGGCCGGGGTCATGCACCGCAGGTTCGCGGGCGCGGACCCGCGCGACATCGCGGAGCTGCGCAGCGCCCTGGAGGCGCAGGCGGCGCGGCTGGCCGCGCGGCGGCGCACCGAGGCCGAGCTGCGGCAGCTCGACGCGCTGCTGGGCCAGCGGGAGCGGGCCTGGGACTCCGGCGACGTGGAGGCGTTCGTGTCGGCGGACACCACGATGCACATGGCGGTCGTGGCGGCGTCGCACAACGAGGTGCTCGCGGTGCTCTACGCCGACCTCGTCGACGTGATGCGCGACTTCCTGCGCGGGGAGGTGGGCGCCGGGCTGCGGTCCGAGTGGTACGTCGACCACGCGCGGCTGGTGGAGGCGATCCGGGAGCGGGACGGCGAGCGGGCGGCGGCCGAGGCCGGCGCGCACGCGTTCGGCTGCCGCCCGGACCTGCCGTGAGGCCCTGGCCCGGGTGAGGCCCGGGGACGCCCGTACGGCGACGCGCCGCGGCCCCGGTCCCCTTGACCGGGGAACCGGGGCCGCGGCGCTGACGAGTCCGCGCGTGCGGGGCTTCAGGCCCCCATCATGTGCACGCCGCCGTCCACGTGCACGACCTCGCCGGTCGTCCGGGGGAACCAGTCCGACAGCAGGGCCACGACCCCGCGCCCGGCCGGCTCCGGGTCGGTGAGGTCCCAGCCGATGGGCGCGCGGTGGTTCCACACGTCCGCCAGGTCCTCGAAGCCCGGGATGGACTTGGCGGCCATGGACTTGACCGGCCCGGCGGCGACCAGGTTGCAGCGCACGTTCCGCGCGCCCAGGTCGCGCGCCAGGTAGCGGCTGGTGGACTCCAGGGCGGCCTTGGCCACGCCCATCCAGTCGTACTTGGGCCACGCGAACCGCGCGTCGAAGGTGAGGCCGACGACCGAGCCGCCGCGGGGCATCAGCGGCAGGCAGGCCATGGTCAGCGCCTTCAGGGAGTACGCGGAGACCTGGACGGCCGTGGAGACGTCCTCCCACGTGCCCTCCAGGAAGTTGAACGCGCCCTGCGGGCCGAAGGCGATCGAGTGCACGACGCCGTCCAGGCCGACGCCCTCGCCGAGGTGCGCGGCGACCTCGTCCGCCAGGCCGTCGAGCTGTTCCTGGTTCTGCACGTCCAGTTCGATGACGGGGGCCGGCTTGGGCAGCCGCCGGGCGATGCGCTCCACGAGGGTCACCCGGCCGAAGCCGGTGAGGACGACCTCGGCGCCTTCCTCCTGCGCGAGCCTGGCGGCGTGGAAGGCGATCGACGACTCGGTGATCACGCCGGTGACCAGGATCCGCTTGCCCGCGAGAATTCCACTCATGACGTTCAGTGACCCATGCCCAATCCGCCGTCGACCGGGATGACGGCTCCAGTGATGTACGCGGCCTCCTCGGAGGCCAGGAAGCGGACGGCGGCGGCGATCTCCTCGGGCTGCCCGCCGCGCGCCAGCGGCACCTGCTTGACGATGCTCTCCCGCTGGGCCTCGTCGAGCGCGCGGGTCATGTCGGTGTCGACGATGCCCGGGGCGACCACGTTGACGGTGATGTTGCGCGAGCCGAGCTCACGCGCGAGGGACCGCGCGAAGCCCACAAGACCGGCCTTGGAGGCCGCGTAGTTGGCCTGCCCGGCCGAGCCGAGCAGCCCCACGACGGAGGAGATGAGCACGACGCGGCCCTTACGGGCGCGCAGCATCCCGCGGTTGGCGCGCTTGACGACCCGGAACGTGCCGGTGAGGTTGGTGTCCAGCACGGAGCAGAAGTCGTCCTCGCTCATGCGCATCAGGAGCTGGTCGCGGGTCACCCCGGCGTTGGCGACCAGCACCTGCACCGGGCCCTGCCGGTCCTCGATCTCCTTGTACGCCTGCTCCACCTGCTCCGCGTCGGTGATGTCGCACTTCACCGCGAGGAAGCCGGCGGGCGGCTCACCGGTGCGGTAGGTGATGGCGACGTCGTCGCCCGCGTCGGCGAAGGCGCGGGCGATGGCCAGGCCGATGCCGCGGTTGCCTCCGGTGACGAGAACCGACCGGCTCAAGGGATCACCCTTCCGATGTCTGTGTCCGGCAGCCGCCTCGACGTCACTGCGCGTCTGCCCTTGTCGTACGCAAACTATCGGTCCGCCGCCTCGCGCGGGAAGCCGGGGCCGACAGGGGCGCACCAGCGGCACTGTCGAGTTCCCACAGATTCCCCCGGCGGCCCGACCGCGCGGGAGGACGCCGCGGAAGGGGCCGGCCGCGGTCGCGGCGGGCGGCGTCCGGCGCGTGCCGGAGGGCCCCAAGTCCCTTGCGGGCGGCGGCGGGGCGGCCCGGCCGCCGCGGGCGGCGGGGC
>NZ_JAVSCF010000404.1:0-3459 GCF_031932565.1 Streptomyces sp. B1866 | reverse complement strand
CGGTCCGCCGTGCGTGACAGGACGTGCGGTGCGCCGTACTCGGCGGGCGGTCGGTCGGCCGGCCGGGGCCGGCCGCGGTCGGCGGTCAGGGGCGCGGCCCGCGGTCGGCGGCCGCGCGGCCACAAGCTCGCCGGAGAGCGGCCCGAGCCGGATGCCGGAGAGCGGCCCGCGCGGGACGGCGCCCTGCGGCCGGGAACGCGCGCGTGGCGTGCTGCCGGCCCGGGAATCCGGCCCGAGGGAGCCGGGGGAGCCCGGGGGGACCTACTTCGGCGGCTTCCGGCCGGTGATGCCCAGGTGCACCAGCAGCGTCAGGCTGGGCTTGAGGTCGGCCTGCTTGGCGCCCCAGGCCGCGAAGCCCTTCTGGTGGGAGGCGACCGCGGCCAGCATCGTGACGAGCGAGGCGGCGAGGGCGGCGGCGCTGACGTCCTTGTCCACGCGGCCCTTGGTCTGGAGGTCCTTGACGGAGTCCGCCAGCGAGGTGGTCACCGACCCGAGGATGCGCATACGGATCTTGTTGAATCGTTTGTCCCCCTCGGCGGCGCCCAGATCGATGACCCGCAGAATGGCGTCGTGTTTCCGCCAGAAGGACAGGAAGCCCTCGACCAGCGACTCCGCCGACTGCGCGCCGGCCTTGCCGGCCCAGGTCCGGCCGGAGACCAGGTCGGTGAGGACCGCGCTCTCCTTGGCCATCTGCTCCGCGATCTCCAGGACGGCGCCCTCGACATCGGGGAAGTACTGGTAAAAGGTCGCGGGCGACGTGCCGGCCTTGCGGGCGACGTCGATGACCTTGACGTCGCGGTACGGGGACGAGCTGAGCATCTCGCTGAGGCAGTCGAGCAGCTTCTGCCGCGTGGCCTGCCCGCGGCGGCCGGCGACCCGGCCGTCGACGGTTCGTACTTGTCCTGTCATGCCGTCAGCTTACCGACGGGTGATCGAAGCGCTATTGGGCCGCGTGCAAATGGGTTTAAGGCCCAGTGGTCTGTCTTCTGACGGCATAAAACCCGTGCGTGAACAGCGCTTTTCGGACCTTGTCCGGTTACCGTGCGTCCAGGCCGGTCGCATCGGCCGTACGAATGAAACGTGCCACTGACACGCTCCGCCGAGGGAATGCTGGCGGAGCGTAATCGCGGCCGGTGGGGGCGGGTGTCGATCGGCAAAGAATCGATCGGGGATTCGATTGGCGCGGGCGGCGGGGCCCGTGGTGCCCCGTTAGCGTGGCGACTAAGGAGTGACGTAAGGCAATCCCCGCGCGCGTACGGGAGGAACGGGACCCATGGCCGCATTCGCGGAAGGCGTGCCCTGCTGGGCGGACGCGATGCTCCCCGACCTGTCGGCGGGCAAGCGTTTCTACGGCGAACTGCTCGGCTGGACCTTCGGCGCCAGCGAACCGGGCTTCGGCTACTACACGCAGGCGTATCACGACGGAGCGAATGTGGCCGCGCTCGCGCCCAAGACCGACGGCCGGATGCCCACGGTGTGGAACGTCTACTTCGCCGCCCACGACGCGTACGCGACCGCCGCCCGCATCCGCCAAGCGGGCGGCCAGCTGGTCGCCGCGCCGCTGCGCCTGGGCGCCTTCGGCACGATATTCAGCGCCGCCGACCCGGTCGGCGCGGTGTTCGGCGTCTGGGAGGCCGGCAGCCACGCCGGCTTCGAGAAGGAGGGCGCCCCCGGCTCGTACGCCTGGACGGAGGTCTACACCCACGACCCGCAGCGCGTGGACCCCTTCTACCGCCACGTGTTCGGGTACGGGTCGGCCCGCAGCGCCGACCCGGCCGAGACCGACTACGTGCTGTGGTCGCCGCGCGGCGAGCCGACCGGGCCGGAGCACGCGGTCTGCGGCCGGGCCCTGATCGACAACCGTTTTCCAGCCGAAATGCCGGCGCACTTCCTCACGTACTTCATGGTCGAGGACTGCGACGACGCGGTGCGTACGGCCGTGCGGCTCGGCGGGCGGGTGCTGCGCCCCGCGCTGGACGCGCCCGACGGGCGGTACGCGATCCTGTCGGACGACCAGGGCGCCCGCTTCGCCGTCGTGACCCCGGCCGCCGGTATCCGCGGGGCGGACGGCGGGCGGCCGTGAGTCCCGCGGGCGCCGGGCGGGCCCCGGCCGGGGCGTGCGGCGCTGGTCACAGCGGCGGCCGGGGGCGCGGTGGGTGGCGCGGCCGGTGGCGCGGATTGGCGAACGCGACGGCGGACGACCGGTGTATCCGCCCGTGACGCGATGAATAGCCCCCGGGTTCGCAACCGCCGCCTTCGCCGGAGAGAATGCAGCGTGCGCACCGCTGGTCGCTTTGTCGGCGGGGCGCGGCACGGGGCTGTTAATTTCTAGCCCCAACGGGGAGGTGGCAGGCAAGTGGTGGAGCAGCTTACGCAGCAGGATCCGAGGCGCATCGGCCCGTTCGAGGTGCTGGGCCGGCTCGGCGCGGGCGGCATGGGGCTGGTCTATCTCGCCCGTTCGGCGTCCGGTCGGCGGGTGGCGATCAAGACGGTGCGTACGGAGCTGGCCGAGGACCAGCTGTTCCGGGTCCGCTTCACGCGCGAGGTGGAGGCGGCCCGCGCGGTCAGCGGCTTCTACACCGCCGCCGTCGTGGACGCCGACCCGCGCGCGGCGGTGCCGTGGCTGGCCACCGCGTACGTACCCGCGCCCTCCCTGGAGGAGATAGTCAACGAGTGCGGGCCGATGCCCGCGCAGGCGGTGCGGTGGCTGGCGGCCGGCGTCGCCGAGGCCCTCCAGTCCATCCACGGCGCGGGCCTGGTCCACCGCGACCTGAAGCCGTCGAACGTGCTGGTCGTGGAGGACGGCCCGCGCGTGATCGACTTCGGCATCGCCTCCGGCGTCTCCAACACCCGCCTGACCATGACGAACGTGGCCGTGGGCACCCCGGCGTACATGTCGCCGGAGCAGGCGCGCGACTCGCGCAGCGTGACGGGCGCCAGCGACATCTTCTCGCTCGGCTCCACGCTGACCTTCGCCGCGACCGGGCACCCGCCGTTCCACGGCGCGAACCCGGTCGAGACCGTCTTCATGCTGTTGCGCGAGGGCCCGGACCTGACCGGCCTGCCGGAGGAGCTGCGGCCGCTCATCGAGTCCTGCATGCGCATGGCGGCCGACCAGCGGCCCACCCCGGCCGACCTCCAGGCCCAGCTCGGGCCGCACCTGTTCGCGGCCAACGCCGAGGACAGCGGCACCGCGTCCGCCTGGCTGCCGCCCGGCGCCGTCGCCCTCATCGAGCGCAAGCGCAGCGGCCGGGCCGGACCGCGCCCGCCCGGCCCCCGCCCCGGCGGCCACCCCGACGCGTACTCCGACGGCTCGCGCCCGGCGTCCGGCCCGGCGTCGGTGCCGCCGCCGCCCGGCCGCCCGCCCACGCCCGTACCCGGGTACGAGCCGCCGTCCGGCGGACCGCTGGGGCCCGCGGCGGTCCCCGCCCCGCGCGGCGAGCACGGCGGCCTGGACGG
>NZ_JAVSCF010000403.1:0-3475 GCF_031932565.1 Streptomyces sp. B1866 | reverse complement strand
CCGTGCGGCGGGCCGTGCGGCGGGCGGCCGCGGGCCCCGGTCGGGGGCCGTACGCGCGCGGGCGGGACCGTGAGGCCGTACGGGCCGCGCGCGGGCGGCCCGTACGGCCGGCGGATCAGCCGCCGAGCTGCGCCGCGCCCGCCCTGATGGCCGGGGCGAAGGTGCTCACCTGCGTGTACACGCCGGGCTTGCCGGGCCGCGCGCAGCCCTCGCCCCAGCTGACGATGCCGACCTCGACCCACTGGCCGAGGTCGTCCTTGCGGAACATGGGGCCGCCCGAGTCGCCCTGGCAGGTGTCCACGCCGCCCTGCGGGAGGCCGGCGCATATCTCCTCGCCGGGTATCAGGTCGCTGTAGGCGGTCTGGCAGGTGGCGTCGTCCACGAACGGCACGGTGGCCTTCAGGAGGTAGCGCTGCTGGCCGCCGCCCTCGGTGGCGGCGCCCCAGCCGGCGACGGTGAAGGTGCCGTTGTCGTACGCCGGGGTGTCGGCGATCTTCAGGGTCGGCAGGCTGGTGATGGGCCGGGCGAGCTTGATCAGCGCCCAGTCCTTGCCGGAGCCGTTGTAGCCGGGGGCCTGCAGGACGCGCGTCGACTTGACCTTGATGGCGCTGGAGCTCTGTAGGTCCACCACGCCCGCGGTGGCGGTGATGGAGGTGTTGGGGCCGCTGCCGTTCACGCAGTGGGCGGCGGTCAGCACGAGGGTCTGGGAGTACAGGGCGCCGCCGCAGCCCATGGACAGCCGGACCATGAAGGGGAATTCGCCCTGGGCGGCGCGGGTGCCGCCGACGACGCTCGGGCTGGGCTTGGGGCCGTCCGCCTGCGCCAGCGCGGTGCCGGGCAGGAGGCCGGCGGCGGCGAGGGCGACCGTGCCGACCGCCGCGAGTCTCCTGAGGTGCTTGGGGAAGATACGCACGAAGACGTGTCCTTTCATGGGGGGTTGCGCACATTTGGCGGGTTCATGTCAATACCGGAACACGCGAGTGCGCCTTGCGATTATGTTGAAGTGATCAACCGACTGACAAGGGGGCCTTCCGGCCACCCGCCGCCACGCCCGCGCGCCCGGGGCGGTCGCGGGCGGCCTCAAGGCCCGGCGTCGCGCGCGGCTCACCGGCCCGCGGGCGTACGGAAGATGGCCGCGGACCGGGCGGGACGGGCCCGCGGCGGCCACAACGGTCCTGCCGCGACCGTACGGTCCCCGGCCGCGGCCGTACGGTCCCCGCGGCGGGCCGCGGGGACCGCGGCGTCAGCAGCGGCCCCCGTGGCGGGGCACGTAGACGACGACCACGATGGTCTGCACCCGGCGGCTGACGCACGGGCGGAAGTCCTCGCGGAGCACCTTCCGCTTGGCGTCCTCCTGCGGATTCCCGGGCTTGCGCCGCCAGGGCAGGTCGCCGACCAGGATCAGGCGCTTGCCGGCCAGCATCGCCGGGCGCATGCGCGCCGGGGGCACCTCGACCCCGGCCAGCGTGCCGGACGGCCCCGGGGCCTCCTGGAGGGTCACGTCCCTCAGGCCCTGGAACTTCTCCGGGCTGGAGAGCATGGCCTCCCGCCGCCAGTGCGGGGTGAAGACCACGCCGTCGCCGGGGCGGGCGAGGTCGCGCACGGCCTGCGCGGTGGCGAGGGTGTTGTCGCGGCGGCTGGCGGGCGTCCGCATGTGCCTCCACTCGGACAGGTGCAGGAGGAAGACCACCGCGATCAGGCCGAGGGCCACCAGCCTGCGGTCCCAGGCGGTGCGCAGCATCCACTCCAGCGCCGCGCCGAACAGCAGGGCGAGACCCGCGTACATGTAGAGCGTGTACCGCTCCAGGTACAGCGGGTGCGCGTAAGAGGCCGTCAGGAGCGCGACGGGCGGCAGGGCGAGCAGCGGCAGGGCGACGGTGCGCACCCGGATCCGGCCCCGGGCCGGGACCGGCACCAGCCCGCACACCGCGCCCGTCAGGATCAGGACGAACAGGTCCTCCCACTGCCCCCGGGTCGGGTCCGGTATCCACCCGACCAGGCCGGACTGGCGCTGGCTGGTGACGACGAGCGGCGCGAGGACGGCGCACGCGGCGCCGGCCGAGCAGATCCAGCCCCACCACACCCCGCGCGGGACGCGGGCCAGCAGCAGCGTGACGCCGTGCGCGAGCAGGCTCAGCACCGCGAACTCGTGCAGCAGGCAGCTGAGCGCGGCCGCCGCGCCGTAGCCGGCCCAGGCGGTCCAGGTACGCCGGTCCACGGCACGCAGCAGCAGGTACGTCGACCACACCACGGCCGCCGACACCAGCGCGTAGGAGCGGCCCTCCTGCGCGTAGTACTGCACGCTGGAGATCATCGGGAACGCGCACCCGGCCGCAAGTCCCGTCCACGGTCCGGCCAGCCGGTGGCCGATGAGCCCGATCCCGGCCGCGGCGGCGGCCATGCCGAGGGCCGAGGGCATCCGCAGCGCGAGCACCCCGCCGCCCCACACGGCGAACCACACGTGCATGAACAGGTAGTACAGGCCGTGGACGGCGTCCGCGTCGCCCAGCAGCCGCCATATCTCGGAGATGCTGCGGTGCGCGACCTGGTAGGTCGTGGACTCGTCCTGCCACATGCTGCCCCGGTGGCGTATCCTCCACAGCCCGAAGGCGAGCGTCACCGCCGCCGGCACCACGGCGGCCAGGACGGGCCCGAGGCGGCCGGACGGGCCGGGGGCCGCGGCGGGCCCGGCGGGCGCGTCGGCGCAGGAGGTGCGCTGCGCGGGTAGCGCGGCGGCTTCCCCGGCGCGCAAGGGGTCGTCCTGCGCGCGTGGGGCATCGATCTCGTAGGTCACCCGTTCTCCCCGTTCGGGACCGTGCCGTCACCGTGACGCACGGGTCATGACCGCCGCAGGGTCAGGGGCGGGGCCGTCGAAGGGGGCCGCCGCGGCGATCCAGATTAGACCAGCCGAGCGTAAAGGCTGATGAGCATTCCTTGGGCCTGGTTTGTGTCACACGCCGTGAGCAACCCCGTCACAGGGTCCGCCGCCCGGCCGGGCCCGGCGGGTTGGGCCGGTCGCCCGTGGCGGGGCCGGCGGCCGGCGTGACGAGCGTCACCTGGGCCGGGTACGGCGGCCCAGCCGCCAGAAGCAGAAGGCGGCGAGCGCGGCGGCCGCGGCCAGGCAGATCCCGGCCTCGATCCACTGCCGGCTCGGGGAATTCGCCGGAAGAGACCAGCGCCCGCCCCTGTCTTNGGGGGGCGGCGGTACCCCCCGGGTGTGCAGGCAGCGGCGCCCGCCGCGTACATCGGACAGCTTCAACCGCCGCGCCGCGCCGCACTCCAGACACCGGCACGACCAACCCTTCGACGCACGGCCCGGATACGCCTCGATCGGCTCGAACCCCGCCTCACGCAGCTCCGCCTCCGCTTCCGCCGGAGTCACCGGAGGCGTATGCCGCCGGTCCCCCGTCCGACCCGGGCGAGCAGGCTGCCGCGCCACCGGAACCGGCACGAACTCCGGCTCCCGCTCCCCGGG
>NZ_JAVSCF010000402.1:0-3489 GCF_031932565.1 Streptomyces sp. B1866 | reverse complement strand
CGGGGCGCCCGCGGCCAGGGCCGACCTGCGGGTGCTGCTGGCCCGGCACGCCGGCGCGCGCGTGACCCTCGCCGAGCCGGGCGCACCGGTGCTGCTCGACGCCGCGGACGCGGCCGAGTTGGCCGCCGCCGTGGGCGCCGCCCTGGACAATGTGCGGGTGCACGCGGGCCCGGACGCCCGCGCGTGGATTCTGGTCGAGGACGAGCCGGAGGCGGTGACGGTGACCGTGCGGGACGACGGGCCCGGCATCCCCGAGGGCCGGCTCGCGGCAGCGGAGCGCGAGGGCCGCCTCGGCGTGGCCCTGTCGATCCGCGGCAGGCTGCGGGAGCTGGGCGGCAGCGCCGCGTGGACGTCCGTGCCCGGCCAGGGCACGGAGGTGGAGCTGACGGTGCCGCGGGGCGGAAGGACGGCGGAATGACCGTACGGGACGGCGGCCGTGACGGATCGGCGGATACGGCGCGTACGGCGGGCGCGACGCGCGCGGCCGGGGCGGCGGGCGGGCCGGGCGAGGCCGCGGCGGCGGTCCGCGTGATGGTGGTGGACGACCACCCCATGTGGCGCGACGCGGTGGCCCGCGACCTGTCGGAGGCCGGGTTCGACGTGGTGGCCACGGCCGGCGACGGGCCGCAGGCGGTGCGCCGCGCCCGCGCGGTGGTCCCCGACGTGCTCGTGCTCGACCTCAACCTGCCCGGCCTGCCCGGCGTCGAGGTGTGCCGCCAACTGGCGGGCGCCGACCCGTCCCTGCGGGTGCTGGTGCTCTCCGCGAGCGGCGAGCACGCCGACGTGCTGGAGGCGGTCAAGTCCGGTGCCACCGGCTACCTGGTGAAGTCGGCGAGCACCGAGGAACTGCTGGACGCGGTGGGCCGTACGGCGCACGGCGAGCCGGTGTTCACGCCGGGACTCGCCGGCCTGGTGCTCGGCGAGTACCGGCGGCTGGCGAGCGAGCCCGCCCCGGCGGCGTCGGGCGAGCCGGACGCGCCGCGGCTGACCGAGCGGGAGACGGAGGTGCTGCGGCTGGTGGCCAAGGGCCTGTCGTACAAGCAGATAGCCGAGCGCCTGGTCATCTCCCACCGCACCGTCCAGAACCACGTGCAGAACACCCTGGGCAAGCTCCAGCTCCACAACCGCGTGGAGCTGGTGCGGTACGCGATCGAACGCGGCCTGGACGACGGAGCCTGACCCTCACCCAGCGAGAACCCGACCTCTGGCCGGCGAAAAGCGGCGCCCCGCGCGGGGCGCCGCTTTTCGCGTCCGGGGGACGGCAGCCTCGCGTGCCGGAGGCCGCTCGTACGGGTGAAACGTTCCCTCTGTTCCGGCGCCAACCGCCGCGCGGCCCCGGTGGAATGCACCGTTCGGCGTATCCCGCACGCCCTTGTCCCGCCAGTAGCGTTGCGGTCAGAAACGGGTCATGAGCGGGGGAATACGGTAAAAAGCGCTGGAATGCCAGTAAATACAGATGATCTGGCGGGAATCGCGCGGCACGCGCGAGAAGGGACACGTGATGCGGGTCGGAGTGCTGACCGGCGGCGGCGACTGCCCCGGGCTCAACGCGGTCATCCGCGCCATCGTCCGCAAGGGCACGCAGAACTACGGCTACGACTTCGTCGGCTTCCGGGAGGGCTGGCGCGGCGCGCTGGAAGGCGACACGACGCACCTCGACGTGCGCGCGGTGCGCGGCATCCTGCCGCGCGGCGGCACCATCCTCGGCTCCTCGCGCACCAACCCCTTCGGCAGCGCCGACGGCGTCCGCCGCATCCGGGACAACCTCGCCAAGCACGAGGCGCGGGCGCTGGTGGCGATCGGCGGCGAGGACACCCTGGGCGTGGCCTCCCGGCTGCACGAGGAGTACGGCATCCCGTGCGTCGGCGTGCCCAAGACCATCGACAACGACCTGTCGGCCACCGACTACACCTTCGGCTTCGACACCGCCGTCAACATCGCCACCGAGGCCATCGACCGCCTGCACACCACCGCCGAGTCGCACATGCGCGTCCTGGTCGTGGAGGTGATGGGCCGGCACGCCGGATGGATCGCGCTGCACGCCGGGCTCGCCGGCGGCGCCAACGCCATCCTCATCCCCGAGCAGCGCTTCGACCTCGACCAGGTCTGCGAGTGGGTCGAGTCCCGCTTCAAGACCCGGTACGCGCCGATCGTGGTCGTCGCCGAGGGCGCCAGCCCCAAGGGCGGCGAGGCGGTGCTCAAGGACGACTCGCTGGACTCCTTCGGCCACGTCCGGCTGTCCGGGGTCGGCGAGTGGCTCGCCAAGCAGATCGAGCGGCGCACGGGCAAGGAGGCCCGTACCACCGTGCTCGGGCACATCCAGCGCGGCGGCACGCCCAGCGCCTTCGACCGCTGGCTGGCCACCCGCTTCGGCCTGCACGCCATCGACGCGGTGTACGACGGGGACTTCGGCACGATGGTGGCGCTGCGCGGCACGGACATCGTCCGGGTCCCGTTGAGCGAGGCCACCGCGAAGCTGAAGACGGTCGACCCGGGGCTGTACGCGGAGGCGGGCGTCTTCTTCGGATGACAGATATTGAAATCTGTCATCCGCATCTGTTATCTGCCGCCTGTCGCCTGATGACTGTCATCTGTCAGTTGCCACCTGACGTCCGACATGCGGGCGGCGGCCGGGGCCCGGCGGGCCGTCCGGGCGCGGGCTGTACGGGCGTGTCACGCCGCCCGTACGGCCCGCCGGACCCCGGCAGCGCACCCGCCGCCCCGGTCAGCCCGCCGCGCCCACCAGCACCGCCGCCAGCAGTTCGGCGGTGATCGTCGCGCCGTTCATGGTGAGCACCGACTCGGGGTGGAACTGCAGGCCCGCGAAGCCGGGTCCGCGCAGCGCGTGCACGTCCCCGGTGGCCGGGTCCCGGCTGAGCGCCACCTCGCGCGTGGCGAGCCGCGCGGCCGCCGCGTCGTCGCAGCGGGCGGTGAAGGTGCTGTAGAAGCCGACGGTCTCGGGCCGGCCGAAGAAGTCGATCCGCTCCTGGGCGCCCTGGAACGGCACGGCCTTGCGCACGATCGGCAGGCCCAGCTCGGCCGCGATCAGCTCGTGCCCCAGGCACACGCCGAGCAGGCCGTACCGGTGCCCGGCCAGCAGGCGCCCGGTCAGCTCGCGCAGGAACCGCATGCGCGGGTCGGCCGGGTCCGACGGGTCGCCGGGCCCGGGGCCGAGCACCACCGGGCCGCGGTGCGCGAGCGCCGCCTCGCGTGCGCCCGGCGCGTCGAACCGCCGGACGGTGACGGTCAGGCCGTGCGCCCGCAGCATGTGGGCGAGCATGGCCGTGAAGGTGTCCTCGGCGTCGACCACCAGGACGTGGCCCGCCAGCGGCCCGCGGCGCTCCGGGACGGTCCGCAGCCGCACCCAGAACGGCGCGAGGTCCGCGCGCCGGGCGTCCAGCGCCGCCCGCACGCGCGGGTCGTCGGCCAGCCGCGGGCGGCCGGACGGGTCCGTGAGCGCGGCACCCTCGGGCGCGCCGCTCCGGGCGG
>NZ_JAVSCF010000401.1:0-3504 GCF_031932565.1 Streptomyces sp. B1866 | reverse complement strand
GGGTCCGCGGCCGCCGGCCCCCCGCCCGGCCGCGGCCCGGCGCGCCGCGTCGGCCAGCAGCCAGCGGCGGTGCAGCGCGACCTGCTCCTCCGGCGCCGCCCCGCACAGCCGCGCGAAGCGCTCCACCGGCGCGTACTGGGTCGGCACCGCGTCGCCGTTGCAGTAGCGGTGCAGCGTCGACGTGCTCAGGTGCAGCCGCCCGGCCAGCGCGCCGTAGCTGCGGCCCGAGCGGTCCTTCAGCTCGCGCAGGTGCCGCGCGAACTCACCGATCGCCGCGTGCGTCGCGTCCTCCTCGGCGCTCCCCAAGAAAGCCACCCCCTCCCTCCCCTGGAACGGTCCCGTGTCCCATGAACGCGTTCCAGGACGCTGTCATCCTCCCAAGTCAGCGTATGTACAGGCATTTTTGTGTCCCGCCCGGTCCGGCGCGTGTCGCGGCCGGGGCAGGCGTGCCGACAGGCTTGGCCGTGTCCCGCCGCCACGACCGAGGCGCCGGGCAGACACGTGCACGACGACCGCGGGCCGACCGCGGAGACCGACAGAAACGGGGCACCACCGCCATGCACCTTCCCTGCCGTACGCGCCGCCGCCGGGCCGCCGTCACGGGCGCCGCGGCCGCGGCCGCCCTGGTGGCCGTCGCCGGCACCGCGCAGGCCCAGGGCGCCGACCACGCCCGCCGGGCGCCCGCCCGGACCGCCGCGCCCGCCTACCTGGCGGCCACCGAGCTGCCGCCGCACCCGCGCTCCGACTGGTACGCGGACGGCGTGGCCAAGGGGCTGCCCGAGCCCGTGCCGTACTGCGTCCGGGACACGCTGCCCTCGTCCGGGGCCGGGCACCGGACCTTCCGTACCGACTACGAGACGAACGCCGTCCAGATCGTGGTCACCACCGGCTCCGCGGACGCCGCCACCCGGCTCGCCGCGGCCGTCGAGCGGAAGATCCGCGCCTGCGCCGCCGACTACCGGCGGGAGTACCCGCCGGCGACCGCCTCCTGGCGCGACTACGGCACGGTGACGGCCGAGGACGGCGCCCACGTCTACGGCGTCCACACCGCGCTGCCCGACTCCGAGCCGGCCGTCGGCCTGTACGGCGTGGGCCGGGACGGCCGGACCGTCACCGTGGTCGAGTGGGCGGACAACGGCGGCCTGGACCTGGCCCCGGTCCCCGCCTTCCGGCGGACCACGGCGACGGCGGTCACCAAGCTGTACGCGTGACGCCGTAGCCGCCACGCGGCGGCGAACCGCGCGCCGGGGGCCGCACGCCCCCGGCGCGCGCTCACCGGCCGTACCGTGGGGAGCGGAAGGGCCACGCCGCACGCACCGGAGACCGCCGTGCCTGACGATTCCCCCTCGCCCGCCTCGCCCCCGTCATCCCCGTCGCCCCCGTCGTCCCCGGCTTCCGGGCCTCCCGCGTCCCCCGCAGGACCCGCGCCCGCCCCGCCCCTCCCGCTCGCCGACCGGCTGTACCTCCTCGCCTGGGATCCCGGCACCGGCGGCCTGACCCGCAACCCCCACCTCCACCTGCTGGTACGGGCCGGAGCGCTCGCCGACCTCGCGCAGCGCGGGCTGATCACCGAGGAGCGCGGCGCGGTGGTGCCGGACCTGGACGCGCGCACCGGCGACCCGGTGCTCGACGGGCTCCTGGAGCTGATCGCGGAGTCCCGTCCCCGCTCGTGGAAGCGGTGGGTCCGCCACGAGGCGCGGCTGACCCTGACTGCGGTCCGCGACCGGCTGGTGGCCCAGGGCTTCCTGCGCGTACGGACCCGGCGCGTGCTGGGGGTGTTCCCCCGGCGCGGCTACCTGCTCCAGCGCCCGGAGGCGGTGGCCGGCCTGCGGTCCGCCGCCGAGCTGGCGCTGCGCGGCGAGCGGGGCGCGGCCGAGGTGCCCGCCGCGGACGCGGCGCTGGTGGCCCTCGCCGCGGCCGCCGAGCTGCGTACGGTGGTGTCGGCGCGGGACGCCAGGGCGCACCGGGCCCGGATCGCCGAGCTGGCGCTGCGGACGGGCCGGGCCGCGCCCGCGCTGCGCAAGGCCGTCGCCGACGCGAAGGCCGCCTGAGACGGCGCCCGGCGGCCGCCAGGTGCCGGCCGCCGGGCGCCGCCTCACGCCTCCCGCAGCAGCGCCGCCAGCTCCTCGTCCAGGTCCAGCTCCGCGTCCTCGTCGCCCTCGGGCACCACCGCGTACGAGCGGAACAGGAACAGCCGCAGGTCGGCGGTGTCGAACTGGACCATCGCCATGCCCTCGGGCGCGTGGAACTCCATGACCGTCCGCTCCGGCCCGCACGGCCACACGTGCACGTCGCCGTTGCCCGCGGGCCCGCGCAGGCCCGCGGCCAGCAGCTCGCGGCCGAAGACCCAGTCCACCTCCGTCCCGTCGAGCGAGGCGGCGGGCGGGAAGGACACCCGGACCGCGAACGGGTCCTGGCGCTCGTAGTGCAGACCCGCGGGAATGGCGCGTGCCTCCGGCGTCGACGCGATGAGGCGGGCCTGGACGGCTTGGTCGATGATCGTGGACAACGCCGACTCCCTAGTGACGCGTGCGGGTCCTTGCCTGACGTACGACTCCTAAGACGCCCGGGTCCATACCGCAGTGCCCCGAGAACGAGAGTGATGTGCGTCACGACGACGTTTGACAGTGGACATTTGCCGTTTAGGCTGTCGAAATCCATGCTCGAACTCGCCGGCGTGCGAAGTTGTGACAATTCCGCGGCCGGGGCGAGGCACCATCCGACAGGCAATACCACCATGCACGAAGGCTTCGCCGCGCCCGACGCGCACACCTACGCCCAACAGTGCGGGACCGAGCGTCCGCGCCTCCTCGCTTACGCCCGCACCCTCACCGACGACCGCCTGCTGGCCGCCGACCTGGTGGCCGAGGCCGGCTACCGCGTCTGGCGGCGGCTGCGGGACGGCCAGACCGTCACCGACGTGCCCGCCGCCCTCACCGCCGCCGTACGGGACCTCGCTCCCGCGGCGGAGCGGGACGCGGCACCGGAGCCGCCGCAGCGGGTGGCGTACGTCGCACTGCTCGCCCGCCTCCTCGGCCGGCTGCCGCAGCGCTGGGTCAAGGCCCTGTGGCTCGCGGAGGTCGAGAACCAGCCGCTCGACGCGGTCGGCCGGGCCGTCGGCGCCGGCCGCGGAGCCGCGGTCACCCTGCTCCAGCGGGCCCGGGAGGGTCTGCGGCAGTCGTTCCTGGGCGCGCAGCCCGGCGCCCCGGCCGCCCCGGCGTGCCGGGAGTACTGGGACCGGCTGCCCGCGCACGTACGGGGCGCGGACCAGCCGCGCCAGGCCGAACTCGTCGCCCTGCACGCCGACGGCTGCGCCGACTGCCAGGCCCGTACGGCCGCGCTGGTACGGGCCGCCGACCAGTTCCCCGCACTGCTCGGCCCGGCGCTGCTCGCGCTGTCGGCCGAGGACACGGCCGCGTACCTGGCGGTTCCGGCCGAGGCGGCGGGCGGGTCGCGGCGCGGCGCGCACGCGGCGCCCAGGAGCGGCGCGCCCGCCGCCACCCG
>NZ_JAVSCF010000400.1:0-3505 GCF_031932565.1 Streptomyces sp. B1866 | reverse complement strand
CGGCTCCCCGCGGGCCAGCGCCCGACGGCCGGGCGGACAGGTGACCGGTGGCCGCGCGGCCCGGACGCCGCCCTACGGCCGTTGAGACCCGTGGCCTACGGCCCGGCGGCCTGACGGCCGGTCGGCCCGGCGGCGGGACAGCCCGGCGTGTGCGCCCGCGGCCGGCAGACCGGCGGACGGCGCCCTGCGGCCGGGCGGACCGGCGGACGAACNGCCCTGCGGCCGGGCGGACCGGCGGACGAACGGCAGCCGGGCGGTGACGGGCAGCCGGGCGGTGACGGGCAGCCGGGCGGACGACGGGCAGCCCGGCGGTGACGGCCGTCGGAGGCGGCCGTCAGTAGGCGCCGTGCCGGGGCGGGTAGCCGTAGCCGTACGAAGGCGCGGGCGGCGCCGTGCCACCGATGGCGTCCCGGTCGAAGAACGGGCGGGCGTTGGCCCGCATCCACATCCCCACCGGGTCGTACTCGTCCGCCATCGCGACCGTGGACACCGGCAGCCCGTCCGGCACGGCCCCGATCGCGTCGCGCATCATCGCCCGCACCGACTCCACGGCGTGCTGGCCGGTGTCGTACAGGTCCAGGCCGATGGCCAGGTACGGCGCGCCGAGCGCGGGCCGCACCCAGGCGCGGCGCAGCGAGCGGACCGCGGGCGTACGGTACGCGTTCTGGCCCAGCAGGGCGTAGAAGCCCGGCATGTCGACAGTGGGCTCGCCGATCCGCAGCGGGCCCGCGGGCAGCCGGTCCAGGCCCCCGGCGATGCGCCGCAGGTCCAGCCAGGGCACGCCGACACCGCCGCCCGGCGCGTGCGGGTTGAGCCACAGGCCGTACCGGTCGCGGAAGAGCGCGGCGGAGATCTGGCGGCCGGGGACCACCTCGTGGGCCCGCGTCCAGCCGCTGGCGGCCAGCTCGGCCGCCGACGTCACGCACGGCGCGTACGCGCAGCCGTCGACGTCCATGTTGCCGTACTGGGCGTCGGGCGAGCCGGGCCGGCCGTGCCACAGGAGCATCCACACCTCGCCGTCGGCCAGCGCGTGCAGCAGCCGCTCGTAGACGTCGAACCGGCCGGGGGCGACCTCCCGCAGCAGCCGCTCTACCCGGTCCGCGTCCGCGCCTCCCTCCGGCCGCCCGCCACCAGCCATCACCCGCGCTCGCCCCTTCTCCTCGGTCTCGACTTCCCGCCGGGCCGTCCGGCCCGGCTCCCTCGACTCGTGGCCCCGGCCTACCGCCCGGACGCGCGCGGCGCACGGCCCCGTGCCGCGCGCGGGCGCGCCGGTGCGCGCCCCAGGGGTCATCCAACCAGCTTACGAGTCCCGGCAGCGGCCTTCGGGGTCACTCACAGATCACGGTCGTAGAACGGACGCACCCGCTCCAGCATCCAGTCGGCGACCGGATCCCGGGTGACGTCGAGGAGGACGAGCTGCACCGGCCACGGCACCGGCACCGCGCCGAGCGCGCGGCCGAGCGCGTCGAGGGCGGCCGCCTGGCTCTCCGGCCCGGGCGTGTCGGACTGGACGCCGACGAACAGCGCGGGCGGGGCGCCCTCCACGCTGGCCAGCGCGCGCCGGGCGGTGCGCACGCCCGGCACCCGGGCGAACTCCAGGCCCGCGGCGGCCAGGAAGTCCACCGGCTCCTCCTGCCAGTCCGGCTCGAACAGCCGTACGCGGCCGCCGGCGGGCAGCCCGTCCGGGCCGGGCGCGACCGGGACCAGCGGATCCGCGGCCCGGCACAGGTCGGCGACGGCGGGCGCGGGCAGCGGTACGCCGACCGCGCCGCCGGGGTTGACGGCGATGCCCAGCTGCGGCGGCAGGCCGCGGGCGAACTCGACCGCCGGCGCCACGGCGTACGCCATTCCGGCGCCCGCCACCTGGCGGAACTGCTCCTCGGAGCTGAAGACCGGGACGTACGCCACGCCGTCGATGTCGACGGTGGGCAGGTCCAGGGACGGGCTGTCCGGGCCGCCGCCCTGCGGCAGCGGCACCCACAGGTGGCTGCGGGCCAGCACCTCGACGATGCGGGCGCCGGCGCCCGGCACTCCGACCGCGGCGGCCAGCACCTCCTCCAGCTCGTTGCCGGGGAACCCGCCCGGCACCGGGCCGTGCTGCTCCGGGATGCTCATACGTCCTACCGATCTCGTCCTGCCTGCCTTCGCGCACCCTAACGGCTGTACGGCGCGCGGGCGGCCCGAAAAGAGGTATCAGCACAGGAAATCCGCAGGTCGCGGGGTGGGGCGCCGGTGCGGCACGCGCCGCACACGGTAATCGGTGAGTTGCACTCCGTTTTCTTCCTTCGCATGGTGTTCGAGTACTCCCTGCCCGTCCGACGACCTCGACCGGTCGACATGCCTGCTCCTGTTAGTCGATTTACCGACATGCCGACCCTGACGAACCTCTCGTATCCGTACCGAAGGGAAACGTCTCTCGTGACGCGCGTATCCCGGAAGGCCGGCGTGATCGCATCCGCCGTCGCCTCCTCCCTCCTCGCCGGTTCCCTCGCGTTCGGCACCGCCGCCTTCGGGGCGTCCGGCGCCGGGAGCCCGGACCGCCCGCCGCGTACGACGCTGCCCGGCGCCGACACGGTCCTGAGCCAGAACAAGACCCTCGGGGACCTGAGCGGCGTGCTCAGACCCGTGACGGACCTGGTGCGCGCGGTGGGCGCGGCCCCCAACGGCGCGCTGCCCGCCACCGACCTGAAGCAGCGGGCCACCGACATCAAGGGCGCCATCGACACGGCCCGCAACGCCACGAAGAAGCCCGCCGTCCCCGCCAAGTCCGGAAAGCAGCCCGCGAAGAAGAAGGTTTCGGCCAAGGCCAAGGCCAAAGCCAAGAAGACCGCGAAGAGGTCGGCGCACACCAGGCGCGGCACGCACGCCGGCCGGGTCCTGATCACCCACCGGGGCGCGGCCGCGCCCGGGTCGGCCCGGGTGACCGCGGACCTGCTCGGCGACGCGCTCGCGGCACTGGAGAAGTCGATCGACGGGCTGAGCACGGCCGTGCAGTCCGGCGACCAGGCCTCGATCGTCAAGGCGATGAACCAGGTCCTGACCGACCTGGTGAACGTGTCGACCGCCACGCTCTCCGAGGGAGGGCTGCCGGCCGCGAGCATGCCCGGACTGCCGAAGCTGCCCCGGTCCAACGGCAAGTCGTCCCGGCACGCCGTGCCGCCCGCCCAGCGGCCCGGCGCGCCGGGCAGGCCGCCCGTGGCGGAGGTGCCGCCGATGCCCCTGCCCAGGCCCCTGCCGTCGGGCGCCGAGGAGGACTGACGGCGACAGCCGTCGTCCTCGGGCGGCCGGCCCGCGCGTACGCGTTCCGTGCGCGCGGGCCGGCCGCCGGTTTCGTGCGCGGGGCGCGTACGGGCCGGGCGGCTCGGCCGGGGCGCGGGCTGGAGGGCGACGGCGCGCCGTACGGGCCGTCAGCCTTACCGCCGTACGCCCGTGACGGCCGTACGCGCGGGAGGCCGCTCGGCCCGTACGGGTGACCGGGCGGCGCCGCACCGGCCCGCACGCGCGG
>NZ_JAVSCF010000399.1:0-3547 GCF_031932565.1 Streptomyces sp. B1866 | reverse complement strand
GCCGCTCGGCCGCCTCGGCGGCGGGCAGCCTCGGCTCGTACACCGCCGCGGGCCGCGCCCGCCAGGCCGCCTCCGCCACCGGCAGGTCCGCGTCCAGCCCGAGGCGGGCCGCGGCGGCGGCGCCCAGCGCGGTGGCGTCCGGCAGCGCCGAGACCTCCACCGGCACGCCCAGCAGGTCGGCCTGCGTCTGCATCAGCAGTGCCGAGCGGGTCAGGCCGCCGTCCACGCGCAGCCGGGTCAGCGGCGCGCCCAGGTCGGCGGCGACCGCGTCGGCGACCTCGGCGACCTGGCAGGCGATGCCCTCGCACAGGGCGCGCACCAGGTGGCCGGGGCCGGTGCCCAGGCCCAGGCCGGTCAGCGCGCCGCGCGCGTCGCCGCGCCACCACGGCGCGGCCAGCCCGGCCAGCGCGGGTACGAAGACGACGCCGCCGCTGTCCGGCACCGCGCCGCCGACCTTGTCCAGGTCCTCCGCACCGGAGATCACGCCGAGTTCGGCGAGCCACCGGACGGCGGAGGCGGCGGCGTACACCTGCCCGTCGAGGCAGTAGGCGGCGCGCCCGGCCAGCCGCCACGCCACGCAGGACACCAGGCCGGACGCGGAGCGCAGCGGCCGGTCCCCGGTGTGCGCGAGCAGGAACGCGCCCGTGCCGTACGTGCACTTGGCGGCGCCCGGCGCGGTGACGTCCTGGGCCAGCAGCGCGGCCTGCTGGTCGACCAGCAGGCCGGTCAGCGGCGCCTCGGGTCCGAACGCGGCGGTCGTGCCGACCGGCCCGGCCACGTCCACGACCTCCGGCAGCCGCTCGTCGGCGAGCCCGAACGCGTCGGCCGCGCGCGGCGACCAGGCCACCCGGTCCAGGTCGAGCAGCTGGGTGCGCCCGGCGGTGGCCGCGTCGGTGACGAACGCGCCGGTGAGCCGGTGCACCAGCCACGCGTCGCTGGTGGTCACCACGCCCTCGCGGGTCCAGTGGCGGCGGATCCAGGCCATCTTCGGCGCGGCGAAGTACGGGTCGAGGGGCAGGCCGGTGAGGTGCCGCAGCTCCTCGGCCCGGTCGGCGAGGTCGGCGCACACCGACGCCGCGCGCCGGTCGGACCACACCAGCGCGTCGGTCAGCGGCTCGCCGGTCGCCGGGTCCCAGGCCAGCACCGTCTCGCCCTGGTTGGCCAGGCCCACGGCCCGCACCGGCTCCCCGGCCGCCGCCACGGCCTGCCGTCCGGCGTCGAGCACGGAGTCGAGCAGCGCGGCCGGGTCCACCTCGGCCCGGTCCCCGGGCTCGTAGCGGGGCCGGACGGCCGCCTGGCCGGTGCCGATCACGCCGCGCTCCGGGCAGACCACCAGCGCCTTGGTGCCGGAGGTGCCCTGGTCCACGGCGAGGACGGGCCCGTCGTGATGATCTGTCATGCCGGACATCATGCCCGGGCCCGGACCCGCGCCCGGCCCGGCACGGACGCGTTCCGGCCGCGCGGCGAGCACACGTGGCCCACGCCGGGGGACATCAGCGGGCGAACACCGGCCGAATAACCGATTGGCGTTTGAAATGACATACGTCCATTCGGGTCCGAACGTCCCGGATCCACCCGCCTCGCGACCACCTCGCACCCCCTTTACAGGCCCAGGTGCAGCTGCTTCAATCGAACTTTGTGCGGCGGAATTCCGTTCCCGGGAACCGCGTCCGCGCCCGCCGCCGCCCCGGACTTTCCGCGGACGGCGCTCCTCGACCCGTTTTCTTCGCGCCCCCACCTTCCGAAGGAAATACCGGTGCATCCGAAAACAAAACGCACGCTGAATGCGAAGGAGTTCGAGGATCTGCGGCGCACCGTGGCCCTGCGCGCCGAGGCCCGCCGCGGCGTCGCGGTGGACGCGGGCTACGCCACGCCGGTGCCGCGCGAGGTGAGCATGCAGCTCACCTACCGCTGCAACCTGCGCTGCGACCACTGCTACCAGTGGAACGACCAGGGGTTCTTCCACGACTTCAGCAAGGAGAAGCAGCGCACCGAGCTGTCCGTGGAGGTCGTCGACCGGGTGCTGCGGGCCACCGACGACCAGCGCGCGAAGGTCTTCCTGTGGGGCGGGGAGCCGCTGATGCACAGCCGGTTCGGCGAGATCGCCGCCCTGCTGGCGCGCACGCCGCGTACGGTCGTGATGTGCACCAACGGCCTGCTGCTCCAGCGCAATCTCTCCCACCTGCTGGCCCTGGGCCCGGGGTTGAACGTGCTGGTCAGCCTGGACGGGCTGGACGCCGACCACGAGGCGCTGCGCGGCCGCGGCACGTTCGCGCGCACCGTCCGCCAGGTCGGGGCGCTGCTGGAGCTCCGGCGCTCCGGGGTGTTCCGCGGCGAGGTGTCGCTGTCGTGCATGGTCAGCGACGAGACCGTGGGCCGGATGTACGCGTTCATGGAGTGGGCCGAGGAGCTGGGCGTCAACTCCGTGTACTTCCAGTTCCCCTGGTACATCAGCCCCGCCGTGGCCCGTTCGATGGACGAGCTGTACGCGCGGGAGTTCGGCTGGCTGAATCCGCCCGCGCCCGGCACCCGGCCCACCTGGCACTCGTACACCTACCGCCTCGACCCGGACCGGATCGGCGTGCTGCGGGAGTCGATGCGCCGCCTGGCGGGCCGCGTGTGGCGGTCGCGCATCCGCTACCAGCCGCAGCTGGAGCAGGACGAGGTCGCCGACTTCGTGCTGGGCTCGCCGAAACCGGCGCAGCGGCGCAGCCGGTGCCTGGCCGTGTCCAACCGGCTGGAGGTGCACGCCGACGGCAAGGTCAGCTCCTGCAAGTTCTTTCCGGAATTCGTCATCGGCGACCTGTACGAAAGCGAGGTCGCCGAGATCTGGCAGGGCGAGGCGTTCCGCCGGGTCCGCGAGGTGTTGCGCGGGACCGGCCTCATGCCCGTCTGCTCCAAGTGCATCCTCCTCTACCTGAACGGTGCGTGATCGACGGTGAACAACGCGGACGCCCTGACCGGGCCGCCCGGCCTTGAGACGGTGTTCGAGCGGATCCGGGACCTGCTGGGCGAGATCGTCGGCGATCCGGACGTGACCGCGGGTATCACCGAGGAGACGAGCGTCGTGGACGACCTCGGACTCGACTCGATCCAGATGATCAACTTCCTGCTGCGGCTGGAGGACGAGTTCGACCTGGAGCTGGACTTCGAGGGCCTGACCTTCGAGCAGGTCGGTTCGGTGCGCGGTCTGTGCCGGTTCGTCGCGGCGGAGGCGCGACGGCAGTCATGACGGCCGACACCCCCCACGCCGCGGCCCCGGCCGCCGCGGGACGACCGAACACCGCGGCCCCGGCCGCGCCCGGCACCACTCCGGCCGAGGCCGCCGTCCGGCTGGGCACCTTCGACGCCGAGCGCCACTGGCGCCCCGACGGCCTCGCCGAGCTGCCCGCCGTGCGCGACCCGGGCGCGGACGCGGCGGTGGCCGCCATGGACGAGCTGCTGGCCGTCGCCTGCCGCCCCGGCGACCTGCTGGTCACCGGCGCGGCGCCGCCGGAGTCGCTGTCCGGCGCGCTGGCCGGGGCCGGGCTGCCGGTGGCCTGGCGGG
>NZ_JAVSCF010000398.1:0-3587 GCF_031932565.1 Streptomyces sp. B1866 | reverse complement strand
GCGCGACCCGGCTGGGCCGCGCGGGCCGGGCGGGCGGCGTCCAGCCCGCGCGGGCGGCCAGGTCCGGCCGCCGGGCGCCGCTGCGCCACCGGATCCTGACGGTCTCGCTGCTGTCCGTGGCGGCCGTCTACTTCCTGACCCCCGTCTACTGGCTCACGGTGTCCGCGACCAAGTCCACCGGGGACCTGTTCGGCACGTTCGGCCTCTGGTTCGCCGACCCGGACCCGGTCGGCCGCCTGCACCAGGTGCTCACCCACGACGACGGCATCTACGTCCGGTGGTTCGGCAACAGCCTGCTGTACGCGGGCGTCGGCGCCCTGGCCGCGACCCTGCTGTCGGGCGCGGCGGGCTACGCGCTGGCGAAGTTCTCCTTCCCCGGCCGGGAGGGGATCTTCAACGTGATCCTCGCCGGGGTGCTCATCCCCGGCACCGCCCTGGCCCTGCCGCTGTACTTCCTGTTCAGCGAGATGGGCCTGACGGGCAGCTACTGGTCCGTCCTGCTGCCCAGCGCGGTCAGCCCCTTCGGCGTCTACCTGTGCCGCATCTACGCGGCCGCCGCCGTGCCGGACGCGCTGCTGGAGGCGGCCCGCATCGACGGCGCGGGCGAGGCGCGGATCTTCGCCACGGTCGGGCTGCGGCTGATGACGCCCGCGCTGGTGACCGTCTTCCTGTTCCAGTTCGTGCACATCTGGAACAACTACTTCCTGCCGCTGGTGATGCTCTCCGACTCCGACCGCTACCCGATCCAGCTCGGCCTCACCTCCTGGCAGGGGTACGCCGACCGGCAGCCGCAGCTGTACCAGTACACGGTCGGCGGCGCCTTCCTGTCCGTACTGCCGCTGATGGTGCTCATGGGCGTGCTCCAGCGGTACTGGCGCACGGGCCTGACGGACGGCGGCGTCAAGGCGTGACAGCGCGTCGGCCGGGCCTGGTGGCCGTACGGCGCCGGGTCACGGGCCGGGGTGTACGGCGTCAGGGGGCGTACGGCGCCGAGGCGTGCGCCGGGTCACGCCGTAACGCGTCAGGGCGTGACAGGATCACGGTCATGACTGCTTCCGACGCCACCTCCGCCGCCCCCAAGAAGGCCGCGAAGGACCCGTGGGACCTGCCCGACGTGACCGGCCTGGTGGTCGGCGTGCTCGGCGGCACCGGCGACCAGGGCAGGGGCCTGGCCTACCGGCTCGCCAAGGCCGGCCAGAAAGTGATCATCGGCTCGCGCGCCGCCGAGCGGGCCCGCGCCGCGGCGGCCGGACTCGGCCCGGAGCTGGGGGTCGAGGGCGCGGACAACGCCGAGTGCGCGCGCCGCTCCGACGTCGTCATCGCGGCCGTGCCCTGGGAGGGCCACGCGGCCACGCTCACGGCCCTGCGCGAGGAACTGCGCGGCAAGCTGGTCGTGGACTGCGTCAACCCCCTCGGCTTCGACAAGCAGGGCGCGTACGCGCTGACACCCGAGGAGGGCAGCGCCGCCCAGCAGGCCGCCGCCCTGCTGCCCGACTCCCGCGTCACCGCCGCCTTCCACCACCTGTCCGCCGTGCTGCTCCAGGACCCGCAGATCGCCGAGGTCGACACCGACGTGATGGTGCTGGGCGACACCCGCGCGGACACCGACGTCGTGCAGGCGCTGGCGGCCCGTATCCCGGGCATGCGCGGGGTGTACGCGGGGCGGCTGCGTAACGCCCACCAGGTCGAGTCGCTGGTGGCCAACCTCATCTCGGTCAACCGCCGCTACAAGGCCCACGCGGGCCTGCGCGTCACCGACGTCTGAGCGCGGCGCGCGGGGCCGTGGGCGGGCTCCCGGCGCGGCAGGGGGACGGCCGCGGGCCGGGGCGGGCGGCCCGGGCCGTACGGTGTGGGGGACAATGGCCGCCGAGAGTCGCACCGCACCCGCACCCGGACCGGACCCGGGCCCGGAACCGGACAGGAAACCGTTCATGCCGCTGCCCGCCGCCCCCTCGCCCGCCGCCCCGGCCCGCCGCCTGGCCCTGTACGCCGCCGTCGTCTGCGCGCTCGCCGTGGCCGCGGCCGCCGTGTCCTTCGCCCGGGGCAGCTGGCTGGGCGTGGTGTGGGTTCTGCTCGCCGGCGTCTCGTCCAACATGGCCTGGTACTACACCCGCCGGGCGAGAGCCGGCCGCCCCGCGCGCTGATCGCCGCCGCGCCAGGCCCGCGCCGCCCCCGCACCGCATCGCAGTCGACGCAACGGATTCGGAGCACCCCATGCCCGTCACGCACGGCACCGCCTTACTGACCTTGAGCGACGTCAGCCGCGTCTACGGCGACCGGGAGGCGGTGTCCGGGGTGAGCTTCGCCCTGCACCCCGGTCAGTGCGTCGCCCTTATGGGCGACAACGGCGCGGGAAAGTCCACGCTGCTGCGGCTGGCCGCGGGCCGGGAGCGCCCCACCTCCGGCACGGTGCTCTTCGACGGCACCCCCGTCGACGCCGACGACCGGCGCACCCGCGCGCGTATCGCCACCGTCATGGACCCGGCCGCCTTCTACCCCGACCTGACCGTCCGCGAGCACCTCACGCTGGTCGCGCTGGCGCACGGGCCGGTGGAGGGCGCGGCGGACCTGGTCGACGCCGTCCTGGCCGACCACCACCTCGCCGACCACGCGGACGTGCTGCCCTGGTCGCTGTCGTCGGGCCAGACCCAGCAGCTCCTCCTGGCCGCCGCCTTCGTACGGCCGCACGACCTGCTGATCCTGGACGAGCCCGAGCAGCGCCTGGACACGGGCGCGCGGGCGGAGCTGGCCCGTCGGCTGGCCGTCCACAAGGACCGGGACGTGGCGGTTCTGCTGGCCACCCACCACGAGGAGCTGGCCGACGCGGTCGCCGACGACGTGCTCGACATGGCGGCTCCCGTACCCGAGCCGACGGCCGGACCGGGCCGCTGACGTGCGGCAGGCACCGGCCCCGCCGACCGGCCGAATAGGCGGCAGCGGCCCGCGGAGCGGAGCCGTGGACCGCACGCGCGCCGTGCTGGCGTTCTGGCGCGAGGCGCGCAGCGACCACCGCCGCGAGCGGCGCCGCGCCGCCGCCTTCCTCGCCTACGCGAGCGCCCTGGTCGCGGCAGGGTGGGGCGTGCCCCTGCTGGTGACCGCCGCGCGGCACGGGCGGGACGCCGAGCCCGCCGGGTTCGCCGGGCGGCTCGCGGACGCCCNCCCTGCTGGTGACCGCCGCGCGGCACGGGCGGGACGCCGAGCCCGCCGGGTTCGCCGGGCGGCTCGCGGACGCCCTGCCGGCCGCCGCCCCGGCGCTCGTCGCGCTGGCGCTGTGGCTGGCCGCCCGCGCGGCCCGGTGGCGCGGCCCGGTCCTGGCCGACCTGGCGACGGTCTCCTGGCTGCTGCCCCAACCGCTCGCCCGCTCGCCCCTGCTGCTGCCCCGGCTCGCCCTGGCCGCGGTCCGCGCCGCCGCGCTCGGCCTGCTCACCGGCGGCGCCCTGGGCTTCCTGCTGTCCGCCGCCGGGCTGGGCGCCCGCGTGCCGGACACCGCGGCCGGCGCCTGGTGCGGCCTGGCGGCCGGGCTCCTCGGCGTGGGCGCCGGCGTGCTGGTCGAGCGTCACGACCACGCGCGGGAGCGGCGCGTGGCC
>NZ_JAVSCF010000397.1:0-3598 GCF_031932565.1 Streptomyces sp. B1866 | reverse complement strand
GGGGCGGCGCGCGCCGCAGGGCCGGGCCGCGCGGCTGCGGGCCGGACGCTAGGCCGTGGGCCGGACGCGGGGCCCTGGGCCCGGGCGGGCGCGCGGCCCTACGGCCGCTGCCGCACAATGATCCGCATGAAGCTCACCAAACAAGGCCACTCCTGCGTCCGGCTGGAGAAGGACGGGCGGCGGCTCGTCATCGACCCGGGAGCCTTCAGCGAGGAGGACGCCGCGGGCGGCGCGGACGCCATCCTGGTCACGCACGAGCACATCGACCACTTCGACGAGGGACGGCTGCGGGCGGCGCTCGACGCCAACCCGGAGGCTGGGCTGTGGACGCTCGCCAGCGTGGCCGGGCAGCTCTCGGCCGCGTACCCGGGGCGGGTGCACACGGTGGGGGAGGGGGACGCCTTCCAGGCCGCCGGGTTCGACGTGGAGGTGCACGGGCAGCTGCACGCCGTGATCCACCCCGACATCCCGCGGATCACGAACGTCGGCTACGTGGTGGACGGGGCGGTCTTCCACCCCGGCGACGCGCTCACCGTGCCCGGGCGGCCCGTGGAGACGCTGCTGCTGCCCGTACACGCCCCGTGGAACAAGTTCAGTGAGATCGTCGACTACGTGCGCGAGGTGGGGCCGCGCCGCGCCTACACCATCCACGACGGGCTGCTGTGCGACACCGGGCACATGGTCTACAACCGGCAGCTGGGCCCGGCGGGGCCGGGCATCGGCGGCGCCGAGCACGTCCGGCTGGCCCCGGGGGAGAGCGTCCCGGTCTGAGTGTCAGTGGCCGCAGGTAGCTTTGACGGCATGCGCATCGCTACCTGGAATGTGAACTCGATCACCGCCCGGCTGCCCCGCCTGCTGGCCTGGCTGGAGCGCACCGGCACGGACGTGCTGTGCGTCCAGGAGACCAAGTGCGCCGCCGACGCCTTCCCGTACGAGCCGCTGCGTGAGCTGGGGTACGAGGCCGCGGTCAACGCGACCGGGAGGTGGAACGGGGTGGCGGTGATCTCCCGCGTCGGACTGGAGAGCTGCACCACCGGCCTGCCCGGCGGCCCGGAGTACGACGGCGCGCAGGAGCCGCGCGCCGTCTGCGCCACCTGCGGCCCGGTCCGCGTCTGGTCGGTCTACGTGCCCAACGGCCGCGAGATCGGCCACCCGCACTACGACTACAAGCTGCTGTGGTTCGAGGCGCTGCGCGCGGCGGTGGCGGAGGACGCGGCGGGCCCGCGCCCGTTCGCCGTCCTCGGCGACTTCAACGTGGCGCCGACCGACGAGGACGTGTGGGACCCGGCCGTCTTCGAGGGGCTGACGCACGTGACGCCCAAGGAGCGGGAGGCCCTGGCCGCGCTGCGCGAGGCCGGACTGTCGGACGTCGTGCCCCGCCCGCTGAAGTACGACCGCCCGTACACCTACTGGGACTACCGCGAGCTGTCCTTCCCGAAGAACAAGGGCATGCGCATAGACCTCGTCTACGGCAACGCCCCCTTCGCCGAGGCCGTCGGCGACGCCTACGTCGACCGCGAGGAGCGCAAGGGCAAGGGCGCCTCGGACCACGCGCCGGTGGTGGTCGACCTGGACGTGTGACAGGCGGGCCGTGAGGTCTGGGCCCGGTGCGGGGTTGCATGTGCGGGCGGACCGGTGCTCGCGGGGGCGCGGTGCTCGCGGGGCGGGGGCTCGGCTCGCGTGCGGGGCGCGGCGGGTGCGCGGCACCCGGGGGGCGGCGCCGGAGCGGCCGGGTCGCGCCGCTCGGGCCGCGCGCCGCCCCGCGCGCCCTGTGGTGTCGCCCGGGCCCTGGATGCCACGCTGAACGGTATGAACATCTCCTTCTTGGACAACTGGCGCAAGCGGCACGGCCCGCTGTGCGCGGCGGGCCCGACGGGCGCGGGGGAGCCGGACGAGAAGGACCCGCGGGACGGGGCGGATCCGCTGGTGGCGCAGCTGCTGTCCGAGTGCGAGCTGCTGCGCGCGCGGGCCGCGTCGGCGGGCGTCGAACTGGACGACTCGGCGCGCTCCCTGGAGGCCCTGGACCAGCTGCTGCCGCGCTGGCGCGACGACCCGGAGGAGCTGCCCTGGCTCGGCAACGACGCGGGTCTCTACCTGGGCACGGTCGTGGTGCGCACGCTGCCGGGCGCGACCTGGCAGGTGTGGCCCGACGGTCGGCCGGTGGTCCGGCTCGCGTCCGGGCGGGAGCTGGACGTGGTGGCGGCGGGCCACGAGTGGGCGGCGGACGGCGTACCGGAGCTGTCCGGGCTGTACGCGGAGGTGGCCGGACCCTGACCGGGCCGCGCGCCGCGAGGCCGGTTCCTGGCCGGGTCTGGCGGTCCCCCTGCTCGGGGCGGCGGTTGGGACGGGCCGGGCGGTCCCGGGCGCGGCGTGGCGGTCCCTGGTCCGGCCTGGCCTGGCGGTTCGTGGTCCGGCCTGGCCTGGCCGGTCCCTTGTCCGGTCCGGTTCGTGGTCCGGCCTGGCCTGGCGGTTCGTGGTCCGGCCTGGCCTGGCCGGTCCCTTGTCCGGTCCGGTTCGTGGTCCGGCCTGGCCTGGCGGTTCGTGGTCCGGCCTGGCCTGGCCGGTCCCTTGTCCGGTCCGGTTCGTGGTCCGGCCTGGCCTGGCGGTTCGTGGTCCGGCGTGGTCTGGCGGTTCGTGGTCCGAAGGGTTCGGCCGGGGGCTTCGTCGGCTGCGGGCGGGGTCGGCTCCGGCGGGGTCCGGGGCGGCCGGGGTGGGGCCGCCCCGGCGGGTCCTCAGGCCGTCTTGGCGCCGCGCTGGCGGGACGGGGCCGTGGTGGCCTCGCGGGTCACGTCGGCCACCAGCTCGACCAGGTCGGGGCCGTACGCCTGGGAGTTGACCACCTTCAGCAGCAGGCAGAAGGTGCCGTGCGAGCCGTACTTGCGCGCCAGCCGGGACCGGCCGCGCACCAGGTGCCGGACGGCGGCGCGGTGGGTCACCGGCCGCTGGCCCGCGGCCAGGAACACCGGGCGGCCGCCGTCGCCCGCGGTGAGCCGCGCCAGCAGCACGTACTCGACCGTGCCCGGCTCGGGGCGGTAGGCCGTGCCGCCGACGGTGAACGTGCCGCGCCCCTCGCCCGCCTCGTCGCCCGGGTCCACGGCCACGCCGGGCAGCAGCCCGGCCAGGTGGGCGGCGAGGCGGCGGTGCGTGGTCGGGTCGCCCAGGCAGAACTCGGTGCGCGCCCCGAAGCCCTGGAGGCCGGTGTCGTGCGGTGCGACCTCGGCGTGCGCGCCGCAGTTGTCGACGACGGCGGCGAGGGCGAGCATCGCCAGGGCGTCGTGACGGGGGATGTTCCAGTGCGGCGAGGTGCTGTCCCGGTGGGTGACCAGCACGCACTCCGAGCCCTCCGGCAGGCCGAAGAACAGCTGTTCGCGGCGGCGGGCGCGGCGGGCGGCGGCCGCGTACGCCGCCCAGCCGAGCGCCACGCCCACGACCAGGGCCGACGCTGAGACGATCAGATCCCGCAGGGTGTCGGTCATGCCCGGGGATCGTAGCGGTGTTGTGAGGTGAACACGACACGCTGGGCGTCCCGGGTGCGGCCGGGCGCCGGGCGCGCCGCGCCGCCGGGGGGCGCTGCGGCGCGGGCGGGCTCCGGCGGGCC
>NZ_JAVSCF010000396.1:0-3685 GCF_031932565.1 Streptomyces sp. B1866 | reverse complement strand
ACAGGCCGCCGGCGCGCCGGGTGCGGCCCAGGGCCGGTCCGGCCGGTGCGGGACGGCAGGCGCCGGTCCGCATGCCGGTGCGGGGAGGCGGCGCGGGACCCGGGGCGTCAGGGCCGGGGGCCCGGGAGCGGTCCGGGCCCGGCCGGAGGCACGGCGACCCGGCCGGACCGCCGCTCCCCGTCCAGCACCCGCAGGGCGCGCGCCAGGGTCGTCGCGTGCACCTCGCTCTCGCCCCGCTCGTGCATCAGCGCCAGCGCGTCCCGCAGCTCGGCCGCCTTCCGCACCAGGGCCTGGGCGGCGCGCAGCCCCCGGTAGGTGTCCCCGCCGCGGGCCGGATTGATCCGGCCCATCAGGTCCAGCGCCTCCAGGTAGCGGTCGACCAGCTCGCCCTCGGCGCGGGTCAGCGCGGGCAGCGGGGCCGGTTCGGGCAGCACCACCGTCACCCCGCGGCGCGCGGCCCGGAGCCGGGGCGCTCGGTGCGGCCGGGCGGGGAGTGGCGGGTGGCGGTGGGCTGCATCGCGTCTCCTGACGTGGCGTGCCGGGGCGGCGGCGTCCGGGGAAAATGTACAGGACGTACATAAGGCTATGCTGGGAGCATGGCGTACGAGATTCCGGTGACGCAAGCCCGCGCGGAGCTCGCGGACCTGATCAACCGCGTGGTGTACGGCGGTGAGCGCGTGGTCGTCACGCGCCACGGCAAGCCGCTCGTCGCCCTGGTGTCAGCCGCTGACCTGCAACGGCTCGAAGAGGGCGACGAGGAGGCGCAGGAGCAGGTGATCAGCACGGTCTCGGCCGTCCGCCCGGCCGCGTCCGCTGCCGGCGAACGGCGCCGGTTCGGCATCGCGGCCGAGCACCGCGAGGCCGGGCCCGCCGACCGCCCGCACGAGCGCTGACGGCCCGCCGGCGCGGGCCGAACCGTCCGCCGGGACACCAGGCCGTACCGGAACGCCCGGCCGCGCCCGGCGCCCGGCGCGGCGGAGGCGGCACCGTCGACGCCCCGGCGCGCCGCGTAACGCCGCCGTAACGATTCGGCACTAGCCTGCGCCAATCCGGTACGAGCCGCCCGGGCCGGGCCGGGGACGGCCGCCGCCGGGCGGGAGCGCCTCCCGCCGCGCGGCGGGAGGCCCTGCGGGACGAGTGTGAGGTGGGATCCGTGCGACTGACCCCGCACGAGCAGGAACGGCTGCTCATCCACGTGGCCGCCGACGTGGCGGACCGGCGGCGCGCCCGGGGCGTGCTGCTCAACCACCCCGAGGCGGTCGCCCTCATCACGGCCCACCTCCTCGAAGGCGCCCGCGACGGCCGCACCGTCGCCGAGCTGATGGCCTCCGGCCGCACCGTCCTCACCCGTGAGGACGTCATGGAGGGCGTCCCCGAGATGATCCCCGACGTGCAGGTCGAGGCCACCTTCCCGGACGGCACCAAGCTGGTGACCGTACATCAGCCGATCCCCTGACCGGGCCGGTGCCGGCCGCCTTCGACGACAGCCCGCGGGACCCGCCGGAAGGAGAGACCCTGCGTATGGTGCCCGGAGAGATCAGTTACGCGGACGAGCCGGTGCGCCTGAACGAGGGCCGCCCCGTCACCCGGCTGACCGTGCTCAACACCGCCGACCGGCCCGTGCAGGTCGGCTCCCACTACCACTTCGCCGAAGCCAACCCGGGCCTCGACTTCGACCGCGCCGCCGCCCGCGGCAGGCGGCTGGACATCCCTGCGGGCACCGCCGTGCGCTTCGAGCCCGGCGTGCCGGTCGAGGTCGGCCTGGTGCCGCTGGCGGGCCGCCGCGTCGTGCCGGGGCTGCGCGGGGAGACCGGAGGGCCGCTCGATGGCTGACATGGACCGCGCCGCGTACGCCGGACTGTTCGGCCCGACCACCGGCGACCGTATACGACTCGCCGACACCGGCCTGCTGATCGAGATCGAGGAGGACCGCGCCGGCGGCCCGGGCCGGGCCGGCGACGAGGCGGTCTTCGGCGGCGGCAAGGTGATCCGCGAGTCCATGGGGCAGTCCCGCGCCACCCGCGCCGAGGGGACCCCGGACACGGTGATCACCGGCGCGGTGGTGCTCGACCACTGGGGTGTGGTCAAGGCCGACGTCGGCCTGCGCGACGGGCGGATCACCGCGCTCGGCAAGGCCGGCAACCCCGACATCATGGACGGCGTGCACCCCGGCCTCGTCATCGGACCGGAGACCGAGATCATCGCGGGAGGCGGCCGGATCCTCACCGCCGGGGCCATCGACGCGCACGTCCACTTCATCGCCCCCCGGATCGTGGACGAGGCGCTCGCGTCGGGCGTCACCACCCTGCTCGGCGGCGGCACCGGACCGGCCGAGGGCACCAAGGCCACCACCGTCACCCCGGGCCCCTGGCACCTCGCCCGGATGTTCGAGGCCCTGGAGGGCTGCCCGGTCAACATCGGCCTGCTGGGCAAGGGCAACACCGTCTCGCGCGAGGCGATGCGCTCGCAGCTGCGCGGCGGCGCCGTCGGGTTCAAGATCCACGAGGACTGGGGGGCGACCCCGGCCGTCATCGACGCCTGCCTGGCGGTCTGCGAGGAGAGCGGCGCGCAGCTCGCCATCCACACCGACACGCTCAACGAGGCGGGCTTCGTCGGCGACACCCTCGCCGCCATCGCCGGACGCTCGATCCACGCCTACCACACCGAGGGCGCGGGCGGCGGGCACGCGCCCGACATCATCACCGTGGTCTCCCAGCCGAACGTGCTGCCCAGCTCCACCAACCCCACCCGGCCGCACACCGTCAACACCGTCGAGGAACACCTCGACATGCTGATGGTCTGCCACCACCTCAACCCCGCCGTCCCGGAGGACCTGGCCTTCGCCGAGTCCCGCATCCGGCCGAGCACCATCGCCGCCGAGGACGTCCTGCACGACCTCGGCGCCATCTCGATCATCTCCTCCGACTCCCAGGCCATGGGCCGGGTCGGCGAGGTGGTCCTGCGCACCTGGCAGACCGCGCACGTGATGAAGGCCCGCCGCGGGGCGCTGCCCGGCGACGGCCGCGCCGACAACCACCGCGCCCGGCGCTATGTCGCCAAATACACCATCAACCCGGCCGTCGCCCAGGGCCTGGACGCCGAGATCGGCTCCGTCGAACCCGGCAAGCTCGCCGACCTGGTGCTGTGGGACCCGGCGTTCTTCGGAGTCAAGCCCGACCTGGTGCTCAAGGGCGGGCAGATCGCGTACGCGCAGATGGGCGACGCCAACGCGTCCATCCCCACCCCGCAGCCGGTGCTGCCGCGGCCCATGTTCGGCGCCCAGGGCCGCGCCGCGGCCGCGGGCTCGGTCACCTTCGTCACCGCCGCGGCCCTGGAGGACGGCCTGCCGGACCGGCTCGGCCTGGCCAAGCGGTTCGTCGCCATCCGCGGCACCCGCGGCGTCACCAAGGCCGACATGCGCCTCAACGACGCCCTGCCGCGGGTCGAGGTCGACCCCGACACCTTCACCGTCACCATCGACGGCGAGCGCGTCGAACCGGCCCCCGCCACCGTGCTGCCCATGGCCCAGCGCTACTTCCTCTTCTGACCGTGACCGCCCCTGAACCCCCCTCCCCGGCGGACCCCGCACACCCCGGACCGGCCGCCGGGCCCGGCGGCGGGCCCGCGGCGCGCGCGGCGCTGCTCGTGCTGGCCGACGGCCGCCTGCCCGCGGGCGGGCACGCCC
>NZ_JAVSCF010000395.1:0-3690 GCF_031932565.1 Streptomyces sp. B1866 | reverse complement strand
GGCGCCCCCGGCCCGGTCCGCGCCGGACCGGCCGCCCCCGTCCCGGCGGGAGCCGGCCCCCGCCGGGACGGCCGGGTCAGGGGCGTACGGCGGCGGTCCCGGCCGTGCGGCCCGCGCGGACGCCCTCGGCCAGCTCGCCCGCGAGGGCGCGCACCCCGGCCAGGCCCGCCTGGAGGTCCGGCGCCTCCAGCAGGCGCCGGACGAAGGCCGAGCCGACGATGACCCCGTCGGCGAATCCGGCGACCTCGGCCGCCTGCTCCGCGTTGGACACGCCGAGTCCCACGCACACCGGCAGGTTCGTGGTCGCGCGCGTGCGCTCCACCAGGCCGCGCGCCTCCTGGCCCACCGACGCGCGCGTGCCGGTGACGCCCATCAGCGACGCCGCGTACACGAAGCCGGTGCCCGCCGCCGTGATCCTGGCCAGCCGCTGGTCGCGGGTGCTGGGCGCGACCACGAAGACCGTGGCCAGGCCCCGGGCCTCGGCGGCCTTGCGCCAGCCGTCGGACTCCTCCACCGGCAGGTCGGGCAGGATGCACCCGGCGCCGCCCGCGTCGGCGAGGTCGGCGGCGAACCGCTCGGGCCCGTACCGGTCCACCGGGTTCCAGTAGGTCATGCACAGCACGGGCGCGCCGGTGGCGGCGTGCACCTCGCCGACCGTGGCGATGACGTCGCGGATGCGGACCCCGCCGCGCAGCGCGATGTCGTCGGCGGTCTGGATGACCGGGCCGTCGAGCACCGGGTCGCTGTGCGGCAGGCCGACCTCCACGATGTCGCAGCCGCCCTCGATCATGGCCGTGACGGCCCGTACGCCGTCGGCGACGGTCGGGAAGCCGGCCGGCAGGTAGCCGACGAGCGCGGCGCGCTCCTCGGCCGCGGCCCTCGCCAGCACCTCGCCCAGCAGTTCCGCGCGGCCCGCCATCACCGGTCCCCCCGTCCGTCGCGGCCGTCGCGGGCGCCCCCGCCGGCCTGGTCCTCTGGCGTGTCGTACAGCCCGAAGTAGCGGGCCGCGGTGTCCATGTCCTTGTCGCCGCGCCCGGAGAGGCTGACCAGCACCAGGCCCTCGGGGCCCAGCTCGCGGCCGAGGTTGAGGGCGCCGGCCAGCGCGTGCGCGCTCTCGATGGCCGGAATGATGCCCTCGGTGCGCGACAGCAGCCGCAGCGCCTGCATGGCCTCGTCGTCGGTGACGGCCCGGTACTCGGCGCGGCCGGTGTCCTTCAGGTACGCGTGCTCGGGGCCGACGCCCGGGTAGTCCAGGCCCGCCGAGATCGAGTACGGCTCGGTGATCTGGCCGTCCTCGTCCTGGAGCACGTACGACCGGGAGCCGTGCAGGATGCCCGGCTCGCCCTCGGTGAGGGTGGCCGCGTGCTCGCCGGTGGCCAGGCCGTGGCCCGCGGGCTCGAAGCCGACCAGGCGCACGCCCTCGTCGGGCAGGAAGGCGTGGAAGAGCCCGATGGCGTTGGACCCGCCGCCCACGCAGGCGGCGACCGCGTCCGGCAGCCGTCCGGCGCGCTCCAGCAGCTGCTGCCGCGCCTCGACGCCGATCACCCGGTGGAAGTCGCGCACCAGGGCCGGGAACGGGTGGGGTCCGGCGACGGTGCCGAAGAGGTAGTGGGTGTGGTCCACGTTGGCCACCCAGTCGCGGAACGCCTCGTTGATGGCGTCCTTCAGGGTGCGGCTGCCGGAGCCGACGGCGACGACCTCGGCGCCGAGCATGCGCATCCGCGCCACGTTCAGCGCCTGCCGCTCGGTGTCGACCTCGCCCATGTAGACGGTGCAGTCCAGGCCGAACAGCGCGCAGGCGGTGGCGGTGGCCACGCCGTGCTGGCCCGCGCCGGTCTCGGCGATGACGCGGGTCTTGCCCATGCGGCGGGTCAGCAGGGCCTGCCCCAGCACGTTGTTGATCTTGTGGGAGCCGGTGTGGTTCAGGTCTTCCCGCTTCAGGAAGATCCGGGCCCCGCCGGCCTCCTCGGCGAACCGGGCCACCTCGGTCAGCGGGCTGGGCCGGCCGGTGTAGTGGACCAGCAGGTCGTTCAGCTCGGCGGCGAAGGCCGGGTCGGTCTTCGCCTTCTCGTACTCGGCGGCGACCTCCTCCACGGCGGCGACCAGCGCCTCCGGGATGAACCTGCCGCCGAACGCGCCGAAGTAGCCCTCGGCGCTGGGCACCCGGCCCTCCGGGTCGGGCAGGAAGAACTGCCGCGGCCCGCCGGGCGCGCCGGGCACGGATTCTGGGGACGTGTCTGGAGACATCGGTACGAACTCCTCAGGCCGGGGCATGCGGCCCCGGCCGGATCGGTCAGGGGATGGGGTGACGGAACGCGTCAGCCGCGCGCCGCGGCGGGACTCGCCGCCGCGCGGGCCGGCCGGCCGCGCCATCGCCTGCCGTTGACCTGCCCCGGCTCGCACCCGATGTGGTAGCGCACGCGCCGCCCGCGCACCCGCCGCGCGGGCGCCCGGCAGCCCCGGGGACGGCACCCCGGGGCCAGGCGCGCGTGCGGCGTGCCGGTCACGGCTCAGTCCCGCCCGTGCCGCAGCGCGGGGTGCGCGCCGGCGGCCACCAGGTCGGCCACCGCCGCCTTGGGGTCGCGGCCGGTGACCAGCGACTCGCCGACCAGCACGGCGTCCGCGCCGTCGTTGGCGTAGGCGATCAGGTCGTGCGGGCCGCGCACGCCCGACTCGGCGACCTTCACGATGTGGTCGGGGATCTCCGGCGCGACCCGGCCGAAGGTGCTCCGGTCCACCTCCAGGGTCTTCAGGTCGCGCGCGTTGACGCCGATGACCCGCGCCCCGGCGTCCACGGCCCGCGCGGCCTCCTCCTCGTCGTGCACCTCCACCAGCGGGGTGAGCCCGATCGACTCCGCCCGCTCGACGAGGGAGACCAGCGCCTCCTGGTCCAGCGCGGCCACGATGAGCAGCACCAGGTCGGCGCCGTACGCGCGGGCCTCCCACAGCTGGTAGGCGGTGACGATGAAGTCCTTGCGCAGGACGGGGATGTCGACCCGCGCGCGCACGGCCTCCAGGTCGGCGAGCGAACCGCTGAACCGGCGGCCCTCGGTGAGCACGCTGATGGCCGCGGCGCCGCCGCTCTCGTAGTCGGCGGCGAGGCCCGCCGGGTCGGCGATCGCGGCCAGCGCGCCCTTGGACGGGCTGGACCGCTTGACCTCGCAGATCACCTTGACGCCCTCGCCCTTCAGGGCCGCGGCGCCGTTCCTGGCCTGCGGGGCGCCGAGCGCCCGCAGCTTGAGCTCGTCGAGGGTGACGCGCGTCTGCCGCTCCGCGAGGTCGGCACGGACTCCGTCGATGATCTCGTCGAGCACACTCACGCGAGCGGCCCCCTTCCGGACGGTACGGGCTGGGTTGTCGGCGCACGGGGCGGCGCTCGAAGGCCCGCACCGGCGGCACTGCGATGGTATCCGGCGTACGGGGGAGTACACGCATCCGGTTGACGGCCGGTCCGTACCGCCGGGTCCCCGCCGCGCGTGGCGTACCGCCAGGTCCCGGCCGCGCGTGGCGGACCGCGGTCGCCCGCCGCGGGCCGGTCAGGGGGCGAGCGCGCCGCCGCACGGCAGGTTGCGCAGCACCGCGAAGGCGCACACGGCGGCGAGCAGGCCGGCCAGCGCCCACGCGCGTGCGGTGCGCGGCGGCCGCGGGGCGCGGCCGGGCGGCGGCGTTCCCCGGGATCCGTCCACGGCG
>NZ_JAVSCF010000394.1:0-3691 GCF_031932565.1 Streptomyces sp. B1866 | reverse complement strand
GCCCCCGTAGGCGGTGAGGGACACGGGCCGACGTGTGTGAGAGGTACGCCCGGCACACGTCGGCCCCACCCCGGCCCCGCCCGTTCGCTCACCCCTCTTGGCGGACGGGCGGGGCCGCCAGACTCCCGGAGCCCGGATGAGACGAGGAGCACCGATGGGCGCCGTGGCGTGCGTCCGGTCGCGCTATCCGGCGCCACAGACTCCCCGCGCCACCGTCTCCGTTCCCACAGTGGCGCGGAGGCACCACCTCTGCTGGGCACGACGCCCGCCGAACGGACCGTACGCCTGGGCGAGGCCACGGGCTGACGCGAGCCGGGACCCTTACGGCCGCCGTGCGTCCGGCACGGCGGCCGTCTTGGTGCCCGGCCGCCCGTACGGCCCGGGCCGGTCCGGCTCCGGGCCGCCCCGGGCCCGCTCCAGTGCCATGCCGCTAAGCGGCTGCCCGATGAAGGGGCCACGGTCAGCGAGCCGGTGCGGTTCGCCTGTGGCCTGCACCCCCGCGCGTACCTGGTGGACCAGGTACTGCGGCGGACGGACGACTCGTCGCTCTGCCAAGTGTCCCGTCGGCAGCCACCACCCACCTCTAGAGTGGCGGCCATGGTGACTTCTGACAGCGTGACACTTCGGACGCTCGATGGTCTGCACCTTGCGGGCTCGCTTGTGAGACCCGAGGAACCGACGGCGCACGCGCTGGTGATGGTGCACGGTGGCGGCGTCACGCGGGAAGAGGGCGGCTTCTTCACACGGCTCGCCGCCGGACTGGCTGACTCTGGCGTTGCCTCCTTGCGGTTCGACCTACGTGGCCATGGCGAGAGCGAGGGCAAGCAAGAGGAGCTTACGCTCGCAGCCATTCTCAACGATATCCGCGTTGCGCTGGCATATCTGCGTGAAGCGACCGATTCGCAGAAGGTCAGCTTGCTCGGCGCAAGCTTCGGCGGCGGGATCTGTGCCTACTACGCGGCCAAGCGGCCGGAGGAGCTGACGCGCCTGGTACTGCTCAACCCCCAACTGGACTACAAAAAGCGAAATGTTGACAGTCGGGACTACTGGACGAACGACTACCTCAACGATGAGATGGCCGCGCAGTTGACGTCACAGGGTTTCATTCAGTTCACGCCGAGCTTGCGCCACGGCCGGGCCATCTTCAACGAGGTATTTTGGCTTAAGCCACACGAAGCCCTGGGTGAAATCCATGCGCCTACCCTCATCGTGCACGGGACCAAAGATACGCTCGTGCCAATTGGCGGAACCATGGCCGCAGTGCCGAAATTCAAAGCCCCGTGCCGACTGGTTAAGGTGGAAGGCTCGCAACACGGCTTTGCCGTCCATGACGACCCGCAGTACCTCAATCCCAGGAGTCAAGCTTACCAAGCGTTTGTTATTCGTACCGTGGCCGACTGGCTGACGACGGACGAGTAACTGTGCTCAAGACGCGGTGTGGAGCGCTTCGCGGAACTCCCGGACGGCTGGGCGGCTTCCCCAACGGCTCAGCGTTCGCAGGACTTCGACAAGAACCCGCATTGTGCGCCCAGAGTTGAGGGCGCGGGCAACTTCGGCCGATTGATGACCAAGCGATGCCGCTTCATCTGGCTCGCCACTCAAAGCAATGGCAACCGCTCGCCGCGCATTGAAATACCCTGTGTCCCGCTTGGAAAGCGAACCCGTGGCGATGACTTCCCCGAACAAGTGGGCCGCCACGGCGGGCTTACCAGCTTCGGTGTAGCTGCTGGCGTTGCGCAATTGCAGGGTGTTTTCTGTGAAGTAGGGGTTCAAGGTCGGTGGTTCGTCAGCGGTGATGCTGGTAAGCAAGCCGTGGGCGTTGTCAAGCTTCTGTTTCACGACGTCCAATGGCTCGCCGAGCATAGCGAAACCAAGCGCTTCTTGCTGTGCGACTTCGGCCTGGACGCGCGACGGCAGTTGGTGCCGATTCCGGCCGGCTGCTTGGGCGAGCGTCAGCACACGTACCGCGTCGCGTTCGTCGTAAGCCATCTGCGATTTTTTGAGCAACACATATCCCTGCATGGCGGGGTCGTCGGCTTCCTGTGCCCACTCCATGGCCCGGTCGTACCAGAAGCTGGCACTGAGTGGCTGATGGATATCCCGGTACAGCCACCCGGTGAATTCTGCACCGTCCGCGCCAACCGCCAGCAGCTCCCGGCGAATGTTCGGCCTGACATCGCGGGCGTGCTCCTCAATAGCTCCAAGTAGCCCGAGCATATCCGGCAGGGTTTTCCTTGGCCCGAGCCTGCCGTCGTCGGTTTTGCAGCTTTCAATCTGGCGGCGCAGGTAATCCACCACCGAGCCATCCATATACCGGCGGGCGTCGTGCAGGGCGGCGGCGACGTGTTGGAGTTCGTCCAGGCTCAAGCCTGGCTGGGCGGCGGTGGCAAGGCTGCCCTTGAATAGTGAGCGACGCTTCATGGTCTCGTGTTCCGTGATGCTGTAAGGCTGGTCAAGGAGACTACCGAGGCCCGCTTTCTCAAGGGTGCGAGCATCCACGGGCACCATGACCGGATGGCCGTTGATGACGACCGGCAGGAGCGAACCGCCCTGCGTCGCTTGTTTCGGTGACTCGGGTTGCTCGCTGGTATCGCCACTCGTGATTGAGCGCTTGTTGCTCGGCAGCTTGAACCACAGTAGGTCGGCAGGGATCTTCAGGCTATGCGCCCAGCTCATAAGCTTTCGGAGATCCTGCGGTGGCTCACCGCTCTCGATGCGGCTCAACTGGGCCTGATCCATCCCCAACCATGTCGCCACTGTTTCCTGCGAAAGGACGCGTCCGTGGTACGTGTGCGTCCGGTAAGCGTAGAAGACGCGTCCCATATGCCAACTATCGAGCGCTTCCCTCAGTAGCGGGGCATCCCAGAATTCCGAAGGTACGGGAGGGGGTTGCGTAGAGACGCTGCCCCTCCGCCTGCGCAGGCACGCCGTGCAGTGCGTCCCCTGGTTGTCCCTGGCCAAGCGCGTGCCGCACGCGCAGAATCGAACAGGTTGACGTGCCATGTGCCGTTCTCCCGCAACCCAGTTGACGCCTGTCCGCGCCAAGCTTACCGACGCTAGCCGGGTGTTGTCCGCTCGTCTATGAGATCGATGCATAGACAGTCATGACTGGTCACCATGGACCACCGACGGGAAACGAAACAAGCTTCTCTGTGCGCGATGTAGCGCGGAAGCACACGGACGGACTGAGGGAGGCTCCGACGCCAATGGGCGACGACCGGACCTTGAAGATCGCCGACGAGCCGCAAGGACCGACGCGGCGCCTGACGGTCGGTGGTTTCGCCCGCGACGACAACGGCAGGGTCGGCGAAATCATGGCCGTCACGAGCAGCCAGGTGTTCCTCCGACCGAAAGGCGGAGGGCAGGAATGGGTTCGTCCCGCCGACACGGTGGAGCCGATCACCGCGGGGGAAGCGCTGCGGGAGCGAGTAACGGAACAGAATCGCCGGAGGAGGTTGGGGCTGTGACCCTGCCCGACCTGATTGCCGTGATCGGCAGAGTGGTCGGCGGCGTGCTTCTGTTCACCGCGTCGGCAGCGGTGGGATTCCTGCTCTCCGCTGCCTTCACCGGCCACCTGTAAGCGCCCTTCTCCGACTGGATGATCTCAGTGGGCAGGAACACGCCGAAAGGAATGCTCATGAGTGGACCGATCGAAGTCCGCGTGACGAAACGCAAGGGCAAGACGACAAAC
>NZ_JAVSCF010000393.1:0-3708 GCF_031932565.1 Streptomyces sp. B1866 | reverse complement strand
GCCCTGCCGCCGCCCGCGCCGGGCGCGCGTACCGGCCAGCGGCGGCTGCTGCCCGCCGGCACCCCGGCGCTCCCCGCGGGCCTGGGCGTGGTGCTCGCCTGCGGCGCGCTGACCACGGCGGTGGCCGTGGCGGGCGCCGTCCGGCTCAACAACGGCCGGGGCTCGTCCGTCAGCGTCGCCGCGCTGGTGGGCGTCGGCGCGCTGCTGGCCCTGCTCCTCGCGCGCCGCCGCCGCTACGGCGCGGCCGTGCTGGAGCTGGGCCTGTTCTGGGCGGCGGCCGCGCTGCTGCTGCTGACGTCGCTGCGCGGCTGGTACATCACCGGCCACGACATCCAGCGCGAGTTCGAGGTCTTCCGGCTGACCTCCGGCACCGGGCACTGGGACATCGCGGCCTTCCGCGACCCGTACAACGCGTGCCTGAGCATCACCCTGCTGCCCACGGCCCTGAACCGGCTCACCGGCATCTCCGGTATCTACGTCTTCAAGGCCCTGATGCCGCTGCTGTTCGCGCTCACGCCGCCGCTGGTGTACCGCTCGGTGCGCAACGTCGCGCCGCGGATCGTCGCCCTGCTGTCGGCGGTCTACCTGATGGTCTTCCCGACCTTCTTCACCGACATGGCCTTCCTGGCCCGCCAGGAGATCGCGTTCCTGCTGCTGGCGTGCGGCATGGTGGTGCTCACCGAGCGGGACCGCCCGGCGTTCGCGCGGCGCGTGGTGTTCGCCGCGCTGATGGTCGGCGTGGTGCTCTCGCACTACTCGACGACGTACGTGGTGACGGCGGCCCTGGTGGCCGCGCTCCTCGCCGAGCTGGCCTGGCGGCTGCTGCGGCGGCGCGGCACGCGCGGGAGGCGCGGGAGGCGCGGACCGGCGGCGGCACGCGCGGGCGGACAGCCAGAAAGCGGACAACCGGAAACGGGCTCCCGCGCGGGAGCCCAGCCGTCGTCCCGCGCGGGCGGGCGGACGGGATCGAGGGCCCGCGCGGGAGCCGTGCCGCCCGCCTTCGTGACGTGGTGGATCGTCGTGGTGACGGCCGCCGCGACCGCCCTGTGGGTCGGCCCGGTCACGCACACCACCGGCCAGCTCAGCCGCACGGTCGACCAGACCGTCCAGGAGCTGACCGGCCGCCGGCACGGCTCGTCGTCCTCCGACACCTCCTACGGGCTGGTCGGCGGCGGAGCGGTCAGCCCCAAGCAGCGGCTGGCCGAATACCGCGCGGAGACCGTCCGGGAGACCGCGCAGGCCCGCGCGGCAGGCGACTACCTGCCGGCCGAGCTGGTGGACTCCTACGGCATCACGGCCGCGCAGAAGGACGACCTGCCGCTGACGAGCGCGGGCCGCAGGCTCCAGGCGCTCGGCGTCGACGTGACGGCGGCCAACGGCTTCGTGCGCCAGTCCGCCGCGCGGCTGTTGCAGCTGTTCCTGTTCATCGGCCTGGTCACGACCCTGGTGGGGCGGCGCAGGGCGTTCCGGCCCAGCCGCGACCAGGTGACGCTCAGCCTCGGCATGGTCGGCGTCATCGGCCTGCTGACGGTCCTGCCGCAGCTGTCGGTCGACTACGGCGTGCTGCGCGCCTTCCAGCAGGGGCTGTTCTTCTTCGCCCCGTTCGTCGCGGCGGGCACGCTGTGGCTGTGCCGGTGGGCCGGGCGCAAGGCCGTGCCGCTGGCGGCGGCGCTCGCGCTGCTGTTCTTCGCCGACCTCACCGGCGTGATCCCCAAGCTGCTGGGCGGCTACCCGCCGCAGCTGCACCTGGACAACGCCGGCCAGTACTACGACATCTACTACGTGCACCCCGAGGAGCGCGAGGCGATCGCCTGGCTGCGGCAGCGCGCGTCGGAGGAGGAGCAGGCGAACGTCCAGTCGGAGATCCAGACCGACCGCTACACCTTCAGCCGCCTACAGACGATCATCCGTGGCCGCGCCCAGAACGACATCTACCCGACGCTGATCGGCACCGACAGCTACGTCTTCCTCGGCACGACGACGGTCCGGAAGGACGAGGCGACCACCTTCTTCCGGGGCGACCTGGTGACCTACCGCTACCCGGTCCGGCTCCTGGACGTCACGAAGGACAAGGTCTACAGCAGCGACGGGGCGGAGATCTACCGATGAGGCCGACACCGACGCCGCGGACCCCGGCACCGGTGCCCGGGTCGGCGCCCGGGCCGTCTGCCGGGCCGACGGCCGGGCCGGGGCCGCTGGAGCCGCCCCTGCGGGACGGCCGGCCCCTGCGGGTGCTGCTGGTGAGCCACTACTACCCGCCACACGTCGGGGGCATCGAGAACGTGGTCCACCAGGAGGCCGCGCACCTCGCGCGGCAGGGCGCCGAGGTGACGGTGCTGACCAGCGGCACGCGCGAGGAGGCACGCGGCACGCGCGAGCGAGCACGCGGCGCGCGCGGGCGGCCGGAGGGCCCGGGCGGGGAGACCGAAAGCCCGAGCGGAGGGACCGAAAGCCCGCGCGGGGAAACGGACGGCACGCGCGGGGAAACGGACGGCACGCGCGGGCGGGCGGAAACCGGACCGCGGCCGGGCGGGACACCGCAGGGCGTGCGCGTGGTGCGGATCGCCGCCTGGAACGGCGCCGAGCGCCGCGCCGGCGTCCCCTTCCCCGTCCTGTCGCCCCGGCTGCCGGCCGAGGCCGTGCGCTGGGCCCGCTGGGCCGACGTGGTGCACGTGCACGACTGCCTGTACATGACGTCGTGGGCCGCGGGCCTGGCCGCCGCGCTCACCCGCACCCCGCACGTCCTCACCCAGCACGTGGCCCTGGTCGAGCACCCCTCGGCGCTGGTGCGCGGCGTGCAGCGGGCCGTGTACCGGCTCGCCGGCCGCCGCCTGCTGCGCCGGGCGAGCCGGGTGCTGGTCCTCAACGCCACCGTGGCGCAGTTCGTCACAGCGTCCGGTGCGCGCCCGGAGACCGTCCGGCACGTCGCCAACGGCGTGGACACCGGGCTGTTCCGGCCGGCGGCCTCGGAGGAGGAGCGGGTGCGCGCCCGCGCGCGCTTCCGGCTGCCCCAGGACCGGCCGCTGGTGCTGTTCGTGGGCCGACTGGTGCCGAAGAAGGGCTACGACCTGCTGCTGGCGGCGTACGAGGACGGGTACGGCCGCACGGCGGACGAGGACCGCCCGTACGACCTGGTCTTCGCCGGCGACGGCGCCGAGGGCCGCGGCACCCGCCCGGGCGCGCACCACCTGGGCGCGCTGCCGCCCGAGGAGCTGGCCGAGGCGTACCGCGCGTGCGACGTGTTCGCGCTGCCGTCGACGGCCGAGGGCTTCCCGCTGACCGTGCAGGAGGCCATGGCCTCCGGCCTGCCCGTCGTGACCACCGACGACCCGGGCTACGCGCCCTACGGGCTCGACCGCGAGCACGTCACGCTCATCCCGCGCGAGCCGCGCCCGCTGCGCGCGGCGCTGGACCGACTGGCGGCCGACGAGCCGCTGCGCGCGCGCATGGGCCGCTACGCGCGCCGGTACGCGACCGAGGGCTTCGCGTGGGAGGAGCACGCGCGGACCCTGCTGCGGCTGTACGCGGAGGCGCTGGCGGAGCGGGGTGGGCCGCCTCCGGGTTCCGAGTCGGCCCCGGACCCCGCCGCCGCGCCCGCCTCCGTCACGGCGGTCCAGACCCCGCCCCCGTCCGCGGCGTCCGTGGCCGGGGCCCCGACGCCCGACGCCGCCGGCCCCGCGACGGCCGACGCCGGGTCCGCGGCGGCCG
>NZ_JAVSCF010000392.1:0-3767 GCF_031932565.1 Streptomyces sp. B1866 | reverse complement strand
GCCGCACGCGGGAGGCGGCACGGCGGGCGCGCGGCGCGGGCCGGGGCCGGAACGCCGCGGACCGGGGCGGAACACCGCGCACCGGTGCGGCGCGGGCCGTCCGGGGCGGGCCGTCCGGGCGGCCAGTAGACTCTGCCCGCGTGACTGCGAAACCGCCCATCCCGAACGTCCTGGCCGACCGCTACGCCTCCCCGGAGCTGGCCCGCCTGTGGTCCCCGGAGTACAAGGTGACGCTGGAGCGCCGCCTGTGGCTGGCCGTGCTGCGCGCGCAGAAGGACCTCGGGGTGGACGTGCCGGAGGACGCCCTCGCCGACTACGAGCGCGTCCTGGGCGACGTGGACCTCGCCTCGATCGCCGCGCGCGAGCGGGTCACGCGGCACGACGTGAAGGCCCGTATCGAGGAGTTCAACGCGCTCGCCGGCCACGAGCACATCCACAAGGGCATGACCTCCCGCGACCTGACGGAGAACGTGGAGCAGTGCCAGGTCCGGCTGTCCCTGGAGCACGTACGCGCCCGCACGGTGGCCGCCCTGGCCCGGCTCGGGGCCCTGGCCGCGGAGCACGCCGAGCTGGTCGTGGCGGGCCGGTCGCACAACGTCGCGGCCCAGGCCACCACGCTCGGCAAGCGCTTCGCGACCGCCGCCGACGAACTGCTGGCGGCCTTCGGGCGGGTCGAGGACCTGCTGGCCCGGTACCCGCTGCGCGGCGTGAAGGGCCCGGTGGGCACCGCGCAGGACATGCTCGACCTGCTCGGCGGCGGGCCGGAGGGCGCCGGGCGGCTGGCCGAGCTGGAGCGGCGGGTCGCGCGGCACCTGGGCTTCGCGCACACCCTCACCTCGGTCGGCCAGGTCTACCCGCGCTCGCTGGACTACGAGGTGGTCACCGCGCTGGTGCAGGTGGCCGCCGCCCCGTCCTCGCTGGCGAAGACGGTCCGGCTCATGGCCGGGCACGAGCTGGTCACCGAGGGCTTCAAACCGGGCCAGGTCGGCTCGTCCGCGATGCCGCACAAGATGAACACCCGGTCCTGCGAGCGGGTGAACGGCCTGGCGGTGGTGCTGCGCGGCTACGCGTCGATGGCCAGCGAGTTGGCCGGCGACCAGTGGAACGAGGGCGACGTGTCCTGCTCGGTGGTGCGCCGGGTGGCGCTGCCGGACGCGTTCTTCGCCCTGGACGGGCTGCTGGAGACGTTCCTGACCGTGCTGGCCGAGTTCGGCGCCTTCCCCGCCGTCGTCGCCCGCGAGCTGGACCGCTACCTGCCCTTCCTGGCGACGACGAAGGTGCTGATGGCCGCCGTACGGGCCGGGGTGGGCCGGGAGGCGGCGCACGAGGTCATCAAGGAGCACGCGGTGGCCTCCGCGCTGGCCCTGCGCGAGCGGGGCGCCGAGCGCAACGAGCTGCTGGACCGGCTCGCGGCCGACGAGCGGATCCCGCTGGACCGCGCGGCGCTGGACGCGCTGATGGCCGACCGGCTGTCGTTCACCGGCGCGGCGGCCGGGCAGGTCGCCGCGGTGGTGGCGCGGATCGAGGAGGTCGTCAAGCGGTACCCGGACGCGGCCGCCTACCGGCCCGGCGCGATCCTGTGACGGCTCCCGCCGCGCGGCCCGTCGGCGGCCGCCCGGCCCGGCGGACCCGGGTCCCGGCGCCCGCCGACCTGGAGGCGGCCCGCGGCCGGCTGGTGCCCGACGTGGTCGCCGAAGACCTGCGGGTGCTGTTCTGCGGCATCAACCCGGGGCTGATGACCGCCGCCACCGGCCACCACTTCGGCCGGCCGGGGAACCGCTTCTGGCCCGCCCTGCACGCCTCCGGCTTCACCCCGCGCCTGCTGCGGCCCGCCGAGCAGGCGGAGTTGCTCGCGTACGGGCTGGGCATCACCAACGTGGTGCCGCGCGCCACCGCGCGGGCGGACGAGCTGACCGACGAGGAGTACCGGGAGGGCGGCCGGATCCTGCGCGAGAAGGTCGCGCGGCTGCGCCCGCGCTGGCTCGCCGTGGCCGGGGTGACCGCCTACCGCGTCGCCTTCGGCGACCGGCGCGCGGCCGTCGGCCCGCAGCCGCGCACCCTCGGGGAGACCCGGATCTGGGTCCTGCCCAACCCGAGCGGGCTGAACGCGCACTGGACGCTGCCGGCGATGGCGGAGGAGTTCGGGCGGCTGCGCGCCGCCGCGGACGCCTGAACCCGCCGGGACGGGTCGCGGCGCGGGGCCGCCGGGGGCGGGCGCAAGGCAGGGCGCGAGGGGCCGTCTCGCGGCGGCCGGACCCAGCGGATAGCATCGGCGCGCCCGCCGGAGGCGGCCTGCGGCCCGCCTTCAGGCGGCTAGGCCCTGTCGTCACAGTAGCGTCGTCCGCCCGGACGGCGGGCCCCGCGGCGTCTGGTGCGAGGCGGCACCTCCCGGCGGTAGCCGGGCGGGGGCACCTCCCGGCGGTAGCCGGGGGCGCCAGGCGTCGCCGGACAGGCGGGACGTCGATGGCAGGGCCTGGGGAAGGGTGTCCTGGGGAGGCGGCGTGGCACGGCTCACGGGCGGGGATCCGTCCCTGCTGCGGCGGATCAACTCGGCCGTGGTCCTGCAGGCGTTACGCGCGGCGACCGGTGACGGCCCGCGGGAACCCCGGGCCGCCGGCAGCCCGGAGGCGTCCGCCGCGCCCGGCAGCGCCACCCTCACCGACCTGGCCCGGGCCACCGGCCTGTCGCGGCCGACCGTGGAGGGCGTGGTCGAGGGGCTGGCCGCGGCCGGCCTGGTGGCGGAGGCACCCGCAGAGGACGGCGGCGCGCGCCGGCAGGGGCGGCCCGCACGCCGCTTCCGGTTCCGGGCCGAGGCCGGGCACCTGCTCGGCGTGGAGATCGGCGCGCACCGCGTCGCGGCGCTGCTCGCGCGGCTCGACGGCCGTACGGTCGGCTCCGCCGAGCGGGCGGTGCCGGAGCGGGCCCCGGCCGACGAGCGCCTGGAACACGTCCGGGCGGCCGTGGCCGGCCTGCTGCGGGAGGCGGGGGTGGCGCACGGCTCGCTGCGCGCGGTGGGAGTGGGCAGCCCGGGGATCGTGACGGCCGACGGCACGGTCCGGCTGGCCACCGCCCTGCCGGGCTGGACGGGCCTGCGGCTCGGGGAGCGGCTGCGCCGGTGCTTCCGCTGCCCGGTGCTGGTGGAGAACGACGCGAACGCCGCCGCCGTGGCCGAGCACTGGAAGGGGGCGGCGGCCGGGTCCGGCGACGTGGTGCTGGTGCTGGCCGGGCTGAGCCCCGGGGCCGGGTCGCTGATCGGCGGGCGGCTGCACCGGGGCTTCGGCGGGGCCGCCGGGGAGATCGGGGCCCTGCACCTGCTGGGCCGTCAGGCCGCCCCCGAGCAGGTGCTCTCCACGACCGGGGAGCCGCTGCGGCCGCTGGACGAGACGCAGGTGGCGGAGGTGTTCGCGCGGGCGCGCGCCGGGGACGCGCAGGCGCGGGCGGCGGTGGACCGGTTCACGGCCCGGCTGGTGCACGACGTGGCGGCGCTGGTGCTCGCTCTGGACCCGGAGGTGGTCGTGGTGGGCGGCCGCGCCGCGGGGGCCGAGGGCGTGCTGGGCCGGCTGCGCGAGGAGCTGGCCCGCTACTGCCTGCGCCCGCCGCGGGTCGCCGCGTCGCTGCTGGGCCCGGCGGCGGTGGCGACGGGCGCGCTGCGGCTGGCTCTGGACCACGTCGAGGAGGAGCTGTTCGCCGTGCGCGGCACGGTCACGGCGCGCGGCTGACGGCCTGCCGCCGCGGCGGGGGGCCCGCCGCCTGGCCGCTCGCCGCCG
>NZ_JAVSCF010000391.1:0-3772 GCF_031932565.1 Streptomyces sp. B1866 | reverse complement strand
GCGGCCGGTGCCGGCCGCGCCCCGGCCGCCCCGCGCCCCCGGCCGCCCGCCGCCCAGCGCCTGCCGCTCGTCCAGGGCGCGCAGGGTGGGCCGGGTCGGCCGGGAGGCGCCCGGGAACGGCAGGTCCAGGGCGCCGGGCAAGGTGACCGTCCAGAAGTGCCGCAGCGGGCCCAGCCAGACCTCCGCGCGCGGGCCCAGCTCCTCGGCCAGCTCGGCCAGCAGGGCCGCCTGCCGCGGCGCCACCTCGTGCACCAGCTGCCGGAACAGCGGCGCGGGCGGCACCGGCGTGGTGCTCAGCCCCTCGGGCTGGGCCTGCATGAGCTGGTGGCAGAAGTCCTCGATGATCTGCCCCTCGTCCAGCAGCGCCCACTGCTCGTACGCCCGCAGCAGCCCGCCCCAGCTGGACAGCTGCTCGTCGTACGCCTCCAGGCGCAGCGTCATGGTCGCCGAGTCGGTGTCCTGGAGGCGGATGCGCATCCGGGTGGGCGAGGCCGGGTCGCCGGCCACCGCCACCCGCCCGTTCCACATCGCGCACAGCACGCGGTGCAGGATGCGCTGCCGGTCGTCCTCGGTGCTGGCCAGCCAGTCGTCGCCGTGCCCGAGCCGCTGCCGCCAGGGCAGGAAGTCCTCCGCGCCGGGCGACTCGCGGGCCAGCGCCCACAGCCGCAGCACGTGGCGCACCTCGGATATCTCCGTCAGGCTCATGCCGCTGCGGAAGAGCACCACGGCGATGGACTCGGTGGACACCGGCCGGTACTCGACGGTCAGCCCGGCGTCCCGGGGCAGGTTCAGCTCCTGGCCGAGGTAGCGCTCGGCCTGGGCGGCGGCCTCGCTCTGCGGGTGCACGACGAGGACCTTCAGCGGGCCGGTGCCGTCCGGGGTGAAGCCCACCGGCAGCAGCTTCGCCAGCTGCGCGCGGAACTGCTCAAGCCACTGCTCGTCCACGGCCGCCACCGCCTCCTCGTCGCCCGCGGCCGCCTTCAGCAGGTCGGCCAGCGACGGCAGCAGCGGCCGCCCGCCCAGCACGCCGGTCTCCACGAACAGCTGCTTGACGCGCCGCTCGACCACCTGCTTGACCTCCCGCACGGCCGCGCGCGGCGAGCGGCGCACCGCGTCCAGGGCGCGCTGCCAGTCCTGCGGGGACACCAGCCGGGCCAGCAGCGTCACCTCGTCCTGGTGCTCGGACAGGCCCTCGTGCTGGAGCAGCCGCTCGAAGACGGTGTCGTAGAAGCCGCGCAGCGAGGACTGGGGCGGCAGCAGGTAGGACACGCCCTTACGGTCGTCGCGGTACAGCTCCCGCTTGCGCTCGGCGAACAGCTTGCGCTCGTCGTCCTCGTGCGCGCGCAGCGCCCGTACCAGCTCGGTGACGTCCTTCACCGTACGGGTCAGCGGGGCGCGCCAGCGCGGCTCGTGCTCGCGCCAGGCGCGGTGCCACACCCGGTTCGCGCGCCACCGGTACCAGGCGTCCTGCTCGGCGAGGGCCCGCTGCACGTCCGCGTCGCCCCAGCGGGCCGGCACCATGCCCGCCATGGACCGCCGGACGGGCGGCACCTGCGGCGGCGAGGTGTCCACGCCCGGGGGCCGCGCCGGGTCGTTGCGGCGGTTGTCCAGCATGCCGGCGAACCCGGCCTCGGCGGGCCGCTGCGGGTGGCCCGGCACGCCGGTGAGCACCCGTTCCAGGTGGAACGGGCCCCAGCCGGCCAGCAGTTCACGGGCGGCGTGCTGCGGGGCGAACTCCTCCACCAGGCGCGCCACGTCCCGGTCCAGGTCGCGCTCCAGGCCGGCCAGGCCGTCCTCCATGTCGCCGACCCGGTCGCGCAGCGCGTTCGCGATGGCCCGGCCGCCGCGCGGCACCGGGGCGGGCAGCGGCACCTCGCGCGGCTCGCGCGTCCACAGCGGGCCGAGCCCGGAGCGGTCGAAGAACTCCCGCACGCGCGCGGTGCCGTCCTCGGTGTGCCGCAGCGCCTGCTGGGCCATGCCCCGTACGGCGGCGGCCAGCAGCCGCCCGGCCACGATCTCCGCCAGGTCGTCCACGGGCACGGTCAGGGAGGCGGCCAGGCTGGTGGACATGCCGCGGTAGCCGATGCCGGAGCGGGACGGCGTCGAGCGCTCCACGCTCTTGTTGACGAAGCTGGCGGTGAACGACTGGTAGTCGCCTTCCGTCCGCCCGCGCGTGTTCTCATCGCCCAGTTCGGTGCCCACCAGCGACATCACCAGGGCGGTGATGGACCGCCGCAGGTCCTCCGCGCGGATGCCGGCCGGTCTGCTGAACAGGAACGCGGTCTGCACGGTCGACGGCCGCAGGCCGATCACACCGTGCCCCGGGTAGCGCACGCCCGGGCGCGCGCGCCGCTCCACGTCCCCGAAGTCGTCCGGCGCGCTCGGCATGTTCTGCTCGTCCACCAGGCGGGAGAGGTCGACCAGCGCGCGGGCCGCGTTCAGCTCCGCCTCCCGTCCGCCGCCCGCCTCGGCGGGGAACGCGGACGGCATGACCACCAGCGGGTAGACCTTCGCGTTCGGCACGCCGCTGCGGCGGAACTCGTGCCCGATCAGGTGCAGGAAGTCGTAGTAGATGCCCGCGCCGGTGCCGCCCGCCACCGAGAAGGCCACGAACACGTCGCAGCCGCGGATGTGCCGCCCGCCCAGCTCCCGCAGGTCGCCCGCGGAGTTGCTGATCGCGCCGATCGCGGCCCGCAGCTGGCGCAGCACCGGCTCCAGGCCCTCGCGCAGCGTCGCGAACAGCGCGGCCCGGCCGACCGTGGGCAGCTGGCCCGCGCCGGTGTGCAGGGGCGCCACCTTCGGCTGCCCGTTCTGGGGCGGCAGCCAGTCGGCGGTCTCCTCGTGCATGCTGATGCGCAGCATGCGGGTGACCTCCGGGGAGCTGTCGTAGCCGGCCGGCAGCAGGTCGTGGATGGCGCGGGAGGTGCGCGCGTACGCGCCGGCCAGCGGGCCCTTGGCGCTCAGGTGCGGCAGCCGGTCCAGCTCCGACTCGCTGAAGTCGGCGTACACGAACTGGAGGCAGTCGGGCAGCTGGTACGGCGCCCGGCGGCCGCCGCCGGTCAGGGCCGACCCGTCGGGCCCGCACAGCTCGCGGCGCAGGCCGTGCTCCAGCTCGGCCCCGATGCGGCAGCCGGTGCCGCCGAGGCCGACGAAGAGCATGGGCTGATAGATCCTCATGGCGTCTCGATCCCGCCGCCTGCGCGGCCTGACGAAAGGTCACATGTCCGGGTCGTAGGGGTGGTCGGAGGCGGCCGCCGGGCCCGCCGGGTCCGGGGTGCCGGGATCGGCCGCCGCGGGCCGCGCGCGGGGCGCAGGTGTCCGGCGCGCGGGCCACCGGGCTCGGCGCGGGGCGGGAGGCTCGGCGGGCCCGTCGGGGGCGGCGGCGCGGCCGTCGCGGTTTTCGTCGCCCTTACGGCTGCTCGTACGGCTGCCCCCACGGCTCGTACGGGCGTCGCGGCCCGTACGGTCGCCCCGGCTTGTCCCGTCGTCCCGGTCGTCCCGGTCGTCGCCGTCCGCACGTCCACCGGCCGCACGCGCGGGCCGGCCCGTACGGCCGTCGCCGCCCGCGCGGGAGGCGCGGTCCGTGTGGGCGGGGCGGTCCGTGTGGGCGGGGCCCAAGGCCGCGTAGTCCGTGTAGCCCGCGAGACCCGGGCCGCCCAGGGTGTCGGCGGACGGCGCGGCGGCGCGGTCGCGGACGACCAGCTCGACGCCGCCCAGCGGCACCGGCTGCCCGGGCCGCGCCACCCGGCTGGGCCCCGCGCCCCGCGGCGGG
>NZ_JAVSCF010000390.1:0-3805 GCF_031932565.1 Streptomyces sp. B1866 | reverse complement strand
CCGCACCGGCCCCGGCCGCGCCGCCCGTACCGCCCCCGCGCTGGGCCGGAATCGCCGCGCCGCCAGAGCCCCCGGCTCCGCCGGAGCCGTCCGCGCCGCCGTCCCGGCCCGCCGCGGGCACGCGCGGGGGAGCGGCCGCGCCCTTGTCCGAGGCCGGCACCTCGGAGGCCGGCGCCTCCGAGACCGGCACCTCCAGGACGTACGCGTGCCCGCCCATGCCCTGCATGTCGTGCGCCCGCAGCGTGCCCCCGTGCCGCCGCACGATGCCCCGCACGATCGGCTCGTGCACCGGGTCGCCGCCCGGGTTCGGCCCGCGGACCTCGATCCGCAGCGTGTTCGCGCGCCGCGCGCCGACCACCACTATGGTCGAGTCGGTGGCCCCCGCCGCCGCCTTGCCCGTGGAGTCCACACCGGCCACGTCGGCGATCAGGTGGGCGAGGGCCTGCGCCAGGCGCTCGGGGTCGACGTCGACCTCCGTGCCGGGCGCGTGCACGGTGAACTGCGCGCGGCCCGGCCCGATCAGCTCGACCGCGCCCTCCACACCGGCCGACACCACCGCGTCCAGCGCCACCGGCCGCCGCGCCAGCTTCTCGCCGCCCGAGTCGAGCCGCTGGTAGCTGAGCACGTTGTCGATCAGGGCCGTCATGCGGGAGTAGCCGGCCGCCAGGTGGTGCAGTATCTGGTTGGCCTCCGGCCACAGCTGCCCGGCCGGGTCGTCGGCGAGCACGCCCAGCTCGCCGCGCAGCTGCCCCAGCGGCCCGCGCAGCGACTCGTCCAGCACGGCCAGCAGCTGCGCGTGCCGGGCGGCGAGCGCGTCGTACGGGCGGCGGTCGGTGAAGGTCAGCACGGCGCCCACCAGCTGGTCGCCGTCCCGGACCGGCGCGGTGGTCAGGTCCACCGGCACCGCGCGCCCGTTCTTCGCCCACAGCGCCTGGCCGCGCACCCGGTGCTTGCGGCCGGAGCGCAGCGTGTCGGCGAGTGCGGACTCCTCGTACGGGAACGGCGAGCCGTCGGGCCGCGAGTGCGACAGCAGCGGGTGCAGGGCCTGGCCGCCGAGGTCGCTGGCCCGGTAGCCGAGGATCTGCGCGGCGGACGGGTTGACCAGTACGATCTTGCCCTCGGTGTCCACGCCCACCACGCCCTCGGCGGCGGCCCGCAGGATCATCTCGGTCTGCCGCTGCTGGCGGACCAGCTCGGCCTCGGTGTCGACGGCGCCGGTCAGGTCCCGTACGACGAGCATCAGCAGCTCGTCGCCGGTGTACGCGGGCGCGCCGCGGCCGGGCCCGGGCGGCCGGTCGGGGTAGGGCCCCCGGTCGTCCTCCAGGTTGGCGCTGGTCACCTCGACGGGGAACGGCGTGCCGTCGGTGCGCCGCGCGACCATCCGGCTGGGCTTGGTGCGGCCCGCGTCCTCGTCGTCCGGGCGGCGCATCGAGCCGGGGATGCGCTTGGAGTCGAAGGAGGGCAGCAGGTCGAGCAGGCCCCGGCCGACCAGGGCGGTGCCCGGTGACTGGAAGCGCTCCAGGGCCACCTGGTTGGCGCTGACGACCGTGCCGTTGCAGTTCACCAGCAGGACGGCGTCGGGCAGGGCGTCGAGTATGGCGGCGAGGCGAGCAGCGCCTCGGGATGGCCTGCTGCTCACGATGTCGCTACCTCCCTGCCGCGCCGTTCCGCCGCACCGCACCCGCTGGACCGTGACTTATCAGTAGGCGAGTCTAAGGGCAGTGCGGCCGGACGCGAGGGTGCGGGACGAGGAGGCCGCGGCCGGGCGCCGCCCCGGACGGTGCCCGGTCCGGCGCCGCGCCGCGCCCGACCGCGCCGCTCCGCCGCGCGTCGGAGGGGCCGCCTGCCTGGGCTGTCTGCCCGTCGGCGGGACGGATTCCCGCGCGCCGTACGGACGTTGGGCGCGCCGGGGCCGGGCGTGGCGGTCGCGGGGTGGTACGCGCGGCGCGGCGCGGTACGGCCGAACGGGTGACGCGCGTCGCTCCTCCCCTCCATTGCCCGTCTGTGGGCGGTCCCGTGGGCGGCCCCGCTTTTTCTCCGATCGATGATTTCCCGGCGGATCCGACGGACCCGATCGAGCGGCCGCCGGGCCGACGGCCGGGCACGGCCCGCCGCGGCGGTCGCCCTGGTGCCCGCGACCCGGCGCGCACGGCGGCCGACGCCGGCCCCCGCGCGTGCCGAGGCCCCGGTCACAGCCTCCGCGCGTGCCGAGGCTCCGGCCCGCGCCGGAACCCCGCCGGCCGCCTCCGGCCCGTACCGCGCGGCCGCCGTCGGCCGGGGGACGCCCGGCCCGGTCACCGTACGGGCGTGAAGTCCCGCGCCCCGATGAACTCGGGCCGCCGCGCGGGCGCCGCGAACGGCTCGACCGCCGCGTTCTCCACGCTGTTGAACACGACGAACACGTTGCTGCGCGGATACGGCGTGATGTTGTCGCCGGAGCCGTGCATGCAGTTGCAGTCGAACCAGACCGCCGACCCGGCCGCGCCGGTGAACAGCCGGATGCCGTGCCGCTCCGCGAGCGAGGTCAGCGCCTCGCGGGACGGCGTGCCGGCCTCCTGCACGCGCAGCGACCGCCTGTAGTTGTCCTCCGGGGTCGCGCCGGCGCAGCCCACGAAGGTGCGGTGCGACCCCGGCATGATCATCAGGCCGCCGTTGGTGACGAGGTTGTCGGTCAGCGCGATCGACACGGACACGGCGCGCATGCGCGGCAGCCCGTCCTCGGCGTGCCAGGTCTCGAAGTCGGAGTGCCAGTAGAAGCCGGAGGCGCCGAAGCCGGGCTTCACGTTGACCCGGCTCTGGTGCACGTACACGTCCGAACCCAGGATCTGCCGGGCCCGCCCGGCCACGCGCGGGTCGCGGACCAGCCGGGCGAACACCTCGCTGATCCGGTGCACCTCGAACACCGACCGGATCTCCCGGGACTTCGGCTCCACCACCGCGCGCTCGTCCGCCCGTACCGCCGGGTCCGCGACCAGCCGGTCCAGCTCGGCGCGCAGCTCCGCGACCTCGTCCGGCGTGACGAGCCGGTCGACGCCGAGGAAGCCGTCGCGGTCGAAACCGGCCAGGTCGGCCGGGGGGACCGGCCCCGGCGCGCCGGGCTCGGACCACACCACCGGATCCCGGCGCGGTACGACGCTCTCCCGCGCGCCGCGGGTGGGGTACGGGTCGGTGGTCCTGGCCGCCGTGGTCACCGGACCTCCTGGCGGCCGGTGAGCAGCGGGTAGACGCCGTGCTCGTCGTGGTCCTCCCGTCCGGTCAGCGGCGGGTTGAACACGCACACGCAGCGGAAGTCGGTCCGGGGGCGCAGCGTGTGCCGCTCGTGCCCGTCCAGCAGGTACAGCGTGCCGGGCTTGATCTCGTACGTCTCACCGGTGGTGTCGTCGGTCAGCTCGGCCTCGCCGGCCACGCACAGCACGGCCTCGACGTGGTGGGCGTACCACATCGACGTCTCGGTGCCCGCGTACAGCGTGGTCTCGTGCAGGGAGAAGCCGACGCCCTCCTCGGCGAGCACGACGCGCTTGCTGCGCCAGGTGCCGCTCGCGGCGGTGACGTCGCGGTCGGTTCCCTCGATGTCCTTCAGCGATCGGACGATCACGGGGGTGGGTGCCTTTCTGTTCTGTGCGGTCTGGTCGTACGCGCGGGTACGGGAGGGAGCGCGGGCCGCGCGGGTCGTCACGCCGTGTCGTGGACCGCGCGGGTGAGGATCGCCAGGCCCTCGTCCAGTTCGTCGGGTGTGATGGTCAGCGGGGGCAGCAGCTTGACGACCTCGCCGTGCGGGCCGGAGGTCTCCAGCAGGAGTCCGAGC
>NZ_JAVSCF010000389.1:0-3944 GCF_031932565.1 Streptomyces sp. B1866 | reverse complement strand
CGGTGCGCCCGGCTGGGCGCCGTAGGCGGCGGCTCCCGCGGCGGCCAGCCCGGCCGGCGCTCCGGCGCCCGCGGCGCCCGCGGCGGCCTGGGAGAAGGCCAGGCGGGGGCCGTCGGTGGCGTTGCCCAGGTGGACGACCGTCCCAGGGCCTATCTCCGTCTGCTGGACGCGTTGGCGGTGCACGTAGGTGCCGTTGGTGCTGCCCTGATCCTCGATCACCCAGGCCCGCCCGCCCCACCGCAGTGTGGCGTGCCGCCAGGACACCCTGGCGTCGGTCAGCACGAGATCGGCCTGCGGATCGCGCCCCAGCGCGTAGGACCGGGACGGGTCGAGCGTCCAGGTCTGTCCGTTCAATTCCAGTACGAGTTCCGGCACTCCATGCCCCACTAGTTGTCCCCCGAGGAACCCCCCTGCGCAGGGAGTCTAGGGATGGCGAACATCGTGGGGAACTATTCCAGGCCCGCTCAGGGAACCGAAACCCGGACGGACGCCGGACGGCCGGGCGTGACATCGGCGTGACCGAGATGACGGCCAGGTGAACTCTCCGCCGCCCGGGCGCGTACCGGGCGGACCGGCGCGCGCGATCCGTTAACGGCCCTATACCGTTGTACGCATCATGAGCTCTCCACAGAATCCGCCCGCCACAGCCGTCCCGGGCGAGGACGAGCCCACGCTGCTCGTCAAGATATTCGGCAAGGACCGGCCGGGCCTCACGGCGGGGCTGTGCGACATCCTCGCCGCGTACGACGTGCACATCGTCGACATAGAGCAGGTCGTCACGCGCGGCCGCATGGTGCTGTGCGTGCTGGTGACCGCCCCCGCCGGGCCCGACGGGCCGGAGGGCGGGCTGCGCGCGACCGTGCACAGCTGGGCCGAGTCGATGCGCATGCAGGCCGAGATCATCTCGGGCCGCGGCGACAACCGGCCCCGCGGTGTGGGCCGGTCGCACGTCACGGTGCTCGGCCACCCGCTGACCGCCAAGTCGACGGCGGCCATCGCCGCCCGTATCACCGGTACGGGCGGCAACATCGACCGCATTTTCCGCTTGGCGAAATATCCGGTCACCGCGGTGGAATTCGAGGTGTCCGGAGCCGCCACGGACACGCTGCGTACCGCGCTCGCCACGGAGGCGGCACGAGTCGGGGTCGATGTCGCGGTGGTGGCCTCGGGGCTCCAGCGGCGCGCGCAGCGGCTGGTGGTCATGGACGTGGACTCCACGCTGATCCAGGACGAGGTGATCGAGCTGTTCGCCGCGCACGCCGGGTGCGAGGCGGAGGTCGCCGAGGTCACGGCCCGGGCGATGCGCGGCGAACTGGACTTCGAGGAGTCGCTGCACGCGCGTGTCGCGCTGCTCGCGGGCGTGGACGAGGGCGTGGTGGACAAGGTCCGCGCCGAGGTCCGGCTCACACCCGGCGCCCGTACGCTCATCCGCACGCTGAAACGTCTCGGCTACCAGGTGGGCGTGGTCTCCGGCGGCTTCACCCAGGTCACCGACGACCTGAAGGAGCGGCTCGGCCTGGACTTCGCCTCCGCCAACACCCTGGAGGTCAGGGACGGGAAGCTGACCGGCCGGGTGACCGGCGAGGTCGTGGACCGGGCGGGCAAGGCGCGGCTGCTGCGGCGGTTCGCGGCCGAGGCCGGGGTGCCGCTGGCGCAGACCGTGGCGATCGGCGACGGCGCCAACGACCTGGACATGCTCAACGCGGCGGGCCTCGGGGTCGCCTTCAACGCCAAGCCGGTGGTGCGGCAGGCGGCGCACACCGCCGTGAACGTGCCGTTCCTGGACGCCGCGCTGTACCTGCTGGGCATCACGCGCGAGGAGGTCGAGGCGGCGGACACGCTGGACGGCTGACGGCGGCGGGCCGTTCGCCCGGGGCGGCCGTCCGCACGGCCCGCCGTGTGCACCGGGCGGCCGGCTCGCCTCGGGCGCGGGACGCGGGTCCCTACGGGCGCGGTCCGGGCGCGGCCCCGGTGCGGGGAGCGCCTGCGGGCCGCGCCGGGCGCGTACGGGCCGTACGGCGGGTAGGGGCCGCACGGTTCGGGTCAGGAACGGGGCGCCCAGTAGGCGGTGAGGCGTCCGACGCCGTGCTCGACGGACTTCCACGAGCCGGTGAAGGCGATCACGGCCACCCCGGACGTGGCGAATCCGGTGCGGCCCATGTGCTCCAGCGTGCCGTCCGCCGCCTCGCCCGCGAGCGCGTCGGCCAGGGCGTGCACCCCGGGGTTGTGGCCGACGAGCAGCAGGTCGGCCACGTCGTCGGGGGTCTCGTTCACCACCGCGATCAGCTCGCCGAGGGACGCCTCGTACAGCCGCTCGTCGTAGACGGTCCTGGGCCGCTCCGGCAGCTCGGACACGATCAGCTTCCAGGTCTCGCGGGTGCGGACGGCGGTGGAGCAGAGGGCGAGCTGGGGCTGGAGACCAGAACGGGCGAGCCAGCGTCCGGTGACCGGCGCGTCCTGACGGCCGCGCTCCGCGAGCGGCCGCTCGTGGTCGGGCACCTCGGGCCAGTCGGCCTTGGCGTGTCGGACAATGATGATGTTACGGGGCACGTCGACGCTCATGTGTCCCAGCTTCGCACGAATGGCGCTGCCGGGCGCGGGGCGTTGGGAGGGTCCCGGCGGGCGACCGCCTGCCGGGCACCGAGCGCCGGTTTCAGGACACCAGGCGGTCCAGGGCGTGCAGCACGGGGCCGAGCCGGTGGGCCGCCGCGCCGCCGTCACCGGTGGCGTGCGCCCGCGGGCCCGCGAACAGCAGGAGCGCGGCGAAGGCGAGCACCGGGAGCAGCAGGGCCCACCACGGCAGCCGGACCTGGGCGCGGCCGGGGTCGGCCGCCGCGGACCGCAGGGGCGCGGGGACTGCCATCGCGGGCACCTCCAAGGGTTCGTACGGGACGCCGCGCGGTGCGTCGGGCGCGGCCGGGTTCGCCCACGAACCTACGGGCGGCGCGGACCCGGTCCCATCCGGTGCCCCACCCACTTCCCCCTGACCCTGCCCCCCTAGGGGACGGTGGGGGCAACCCCACCACCGGACCGCGCGACGGGCCGCGCGGCGGGGCTCACGGCGAGGCGATCGTGGCGATCAGGGCGATCAGGGCGGTGATGCCGAGCATCAGGCCCAGGATCAGCAGAAGCTTCTTCTGGCCGTTTCGCGGATTGTCATCGAGCACTGGCATGGCTTCAGTGTCCCACCCGCCGCCGACCGTCCCGTGCCGGGTCGCGTCCCGGTCCGGCCGGGTCAGGCCCCGTCCCCGGCGGGCCGCAGCTCGTCCTCGACGGTGCGGCCGCGTCCGGCCAGCACGCCCGCCGCGACCTGCGGCACCATCAGCGCCATCATCAGCGCGATGGGCCAGTCCCAGCCGCCGGTGTGCTGGTTGATAGCGCCGACCAGCAGCGGCCCGGGGATGGAGATGAGGTAGCCGGTGCTCTGCGCGAACGCCGACAGCCTGATCACGCCCGCGCCGGTGCGCGCCCGCATGCCGATCATCGTCAGGGCGAGCGGGAAGGTGCACACGGAGATGCCGAGCAGCACCGCCCACGCCCAGGCGCCGGCCGCCGGGGCCAGCAGCAGGCCGGCGTACCCGGCGAGTCCGAAGGAGCTGAGCACCACCACGAGGACGCCCTGGTGCCGCAGCCGGGCCGCGACCGGCGGCACGACGAAGGACAGCGGCACGCCGATGACCATGGTCACCGCGAGCAGCAGGCCGGCGGTCCCGGCGGAGACGCCGGCGTCGCGGAAGATCTGCGGCATCCAGCCCATGGCGACGTACGCGCCGGTGGCCTGGAGGCCGAAGAAGACGGCCATGGCCCAGGCGGTGGGGCTGCGGGTGATCCGCCCGGCGCGCGCCCCGGCGGCCGGGTCCGCGGCGCTGGGGCCGCCGTCCCGCGCGGGAGGCACGCCGCCCCGCGCGGGGCGGTCGTCACCTCCCGGGCCCGCGGCGCGGTCG
>NZ_JAVSCF010000388.1:0-3967 GCF_031932565.1 Streptomyces sp. B1866 | reverse complement strand
GGGGCGGCTCCGGGCGCCCGGGCGGGTCCGGGCCCGCGGGCGGGTCCGGCGCGCTCCCGGTCCCGTCCGGCACCCCCAGCCGTCCGGCGCGCCCGGCATGGTCCGTACCGGCCCGGGCGGCCCGGCTTCGGTCAGGCGGCGCCGCGCCCGGCGGGGTCCGTCCCCGCCGCCCGGTAGGCGCCGGGCGCCGCGCCGTACTCCCGCTTGAACGCCTTGGCGAAGGCGAACTCGGAGGCGTAGCCCGACCGGTCGGCCACCGCGCGCAGCGGCAGCCCGGTGTCGCGCAGCAGCCGGGCCGCCAGGGTCATCCGCCACCACGTCAGGTAGCCCAGCGGCGGCTGCCCGACCAGGGCGGTGAAGCGCCGGGCGAAGGCCGCCCGGGACAGGCCCGCCACCCGGCCGAGGGATTCCACCGTCCAGGGGTGCGCCGGGTCGCGGTGCAGGGCGCGCAGCGCGGCCGACACCGCCGGGTCGTGCAGGGCCGCTGCCCAGCCGGCGTGCCCGCTGCCGGACTCCTCCTCGTACCAGGCGCGCAGTACGTACAGCAGCAGCACGTCGAGCAGCGAGGTCAGCAGCGCGCCGGCACCCGGCCGGGGCCGCTCCAGCTCGGCGCCGAGCAGTTGGACGGCGGTGTGCAGCCGCGGGTGCGGGCCGAGCCGCGCGGGCATGTGCACGACCTCCGGGAGGTCGCGCAGCAGCGGGTGGGCCCGGACGGTGTCGAGCCGGTACGCGCCGCACAGCAGCACCGTACGGGGGTGCGGCGGCCGGCCCTCGTCGGGCGGGTCGGACGGGAAGGGGCCGGACGGCGGGGCGGCGAAGTCGGTCAGCGGCGTGCCGGGGCTGTCGGCGAGGCCGTGCCGCCGGCCGTGCGGCAGCAGGACCACGTCGCCGGGACCGAGCGGCACCGGTTCGCCGTCGTGCGGCAGCAGCCAGCAGGAGCCCTGGAGCACCACGTGGAAGCCCGCGCCGTCGGCGTCGGGGAAGCGCGTGCCCCACGCCCCGCTCCGCTCGGTGCGGCCGGCGTGCGGCCGGCCGGTGCGCATGGCGGCCAGCGCGTCGCTGAGGACGTCCATGCCCGCCACCCTACCGGCACAGGTCGCGCCGGTGAGACGAGCGGACATGGCCCGAAGACGGTGAGGCATCGAACGTCTTCCCCGTCCTTCCTACGGTGAAGCCACGAGCGGGCGCGCACTGGGCGCGCCCGCGCCGGGACGAGGTCCGGGAGAGTCACCGACGATGAAGATCGCCGTTTTTGGCGCGAGTGGGTACACCGGCAGGCTGGTCGTGGCGGAGCTGCGGCGGCGGGGCCTGGGCGCGGTAACGGTGGGGCGGGACGCCGGGCGGCTGCGGGCGGCCGCCGCCGAGGCGGGCCTGGCGGACAGGAACGTACGGGTCGCCGAGGCGGGCGACGCCGCCGCGCTCGCCGCCGCCTTCCGCGACTGCGACGCGGTCGTCAACTGCGCGGGTCCGTTCACCCGGTGGGGCGAGCCCGTGGTGGCCGCCGCCCTCGCCGCCGGTGTCCCGTACGTCGACACCGCGGGCGAGCAGCCGTACCTGAAGCGGGTCTTCGACGCCTTCGGCGCCGCGGCCGAGCGGGCGGGCGTGCCGGTGGTGCCCGCCGTCACCGACGACGGCGTGCCCAGCGACCTGCTCGCGCACCTGACGGCCGCCCGGGTCGGGGAGGCGGAGGAGGTCACCATCGCCCTGGAGTTGACGGGCGGCGGGCTGACCCGGGGCTCGATCCGCTCGCTGGGCGGGATCGCCGGCGAGCTCCGCGACGGCGGGCTGGGGTACGTGGACGGGGCGTGGACGCCGCGGGCCGCCGCGCGCCGCAAGGAGTTCGTCATGGCCCAGGGCTCCGGCCCGGTCCCGGTGCGCAGGACCGCGCTGCCCGCGGTGGTCACCGCTCCCCGGCACGTGCGCACGCGGCACCTGGAGACGGTCACCACCGAGGAGGTGTACGGGCTGCTCGCCAGCCTGCCCCCGGAGCCGGCCGACGGCGTCCCGGAGGGGCCGGACCCGCGGGTGCGCGCCGAGGCGGGGTGGTCCTTCGCGGTGGAGGCGACGGGGCGGGACGGGCGGCGCGCCCGCGGCGAGGTGCGCGGCCGGGACACCTACCGCACCACCGCGCTGGTGGCCGTGGAGGGCGCGTACCGGCTCGTGACGCGGGGCGCCCCGGCCGGCGTCCTGGCTCCGGCGCAGGCGTTCGACGCCGTGTCCTTCCTGGACTTCCTCGCCGGGCACGGCGCCGTCTGGTCCGTCGCGGACCTCCCCGGCGGCGTGTGAGGCGCTGCCCGCGGGCTACCGGCCGAGCACCGCCATGGCCGCGTTGTGCCCGGGGACGCCGCTGACGCCGCCGCCGCGCACCGCTCCCGCGCCGCACAGCAGCACGTTGGCGTGGCGCGTCGCCACGCCCCAGCGGCCGGCCGCCGTGCCCTCGGCGCCGTCGCCGCCGTCCTCGGCGTAGGGGAACGCCAGGTCGCGGTGGAAGATGTGGCCGCCCGGCAGCCGCAGGTCGCGCTCCAGGTCCTGCGGCGTCCGGGCCTCCACGCACGGCCTGCCGTCGGCGTCGCGGGCGAGGCAGTCGGCGATCGGCTCGGCGAGGTGGGCGTCGAGCTGGGCGAGCGTGGCCGCCAGCAGGGCGTCGCGGGCCGCGTCGTGGCCGGCGGCGAACAGCCGGGCGGGCGCGTGCAGGCCGAAGAGGGTCAGGGTGTGCCAGCCCCGCCGGGCCGGCTCGGCGCCGAGGATCGACGGGTCGGTCAGCGAGTGGCAGTAGATCTCGGACGGCGGCGCGTCCGGCAGCCGGCCCGCGGCGGCCTGCCGGTAGGCGCCGGCCAACTGCTCGTAGCCCTCCGCGACGTGGAAGGTCCCGGCGAAGGCGTCGCGCGGGTCGGTGCCGGGGTCGCGCAGGGCGGGCAGCCGGCGCAGCAGCATGTTCACCTTGAACTGCGCGCCCTCGGGGCCGGGCGCGGGCGGCGGCTCGCCGAGCAGCCGCGCCAGCTCGGCCGGGGCGGCGGCGACCAGGACGTGCCGGGCGGTGGCGACCCTCTCGCCGTCCGCGGTGCGGTAGGCGACCTCCGCGGTGGTGCCGTCGGTGGCCAGGGAGGTGGCCTCGCAGCCGGTGGCCAGGTGGGCGCCCGCCGCCCGCGCGGCGCCGGCGAGGGCGTCGGTGAGCGCGCCCATGCCGCCCACGGGCACGTCCCAGTCGCCGGTGCCGCCGCCGATCACGTGGTAGAGGAAGCAGCGGTTCTGGCGCAGTGACGGGTCGTGCGCGTGGGTGAACGTGCCGATCAGCGCGTCGGTGAGCACCAGGCCGCGCACCAGGTCGTCGGCGAAGGCCGCTTCGATCGCCTCGCCGACCGGCCGTTCGAACAGCGCCTGCCAGGCGGTGTCGTCGCCGATCCGGGCGCGCAGTTCGGCCCGGGTGGGCAGCGGCTCGGTCAGGGTGGGGAAGACCCGCTCGGCCACGTGCCGGGTCGTCCCGTAGAAGCGCCGCCAGGCGTCGTACTCGCGGTCCGATCCGGTGAGCCGGGCGAAGGACTCCCGGGTGCGGGCGGTGCCGTCCCCGGTGACCAGCAGTCCGGTGGGCCGTCCGCCCCGCACGGCGGGGGTGTAGGAGGAGACCGCGCGCCGCCGCGTGGCCGGCCGCAGGCCGAGGTCGCGCGGGATCTTCGGCGGCAGCAGGCTGACCAGGTAGGAGTACCGGGACAGGCGCACGTCGACGCCGGGGAACACCCGGGCGGACACGGCCGCGCCCCCGGTGTGGCCGAGCCGTTCCAGCAGCAGCACGCGGCGGCCGGCGCGGGCCAGGTAGGCGGCGGCGACCAGCCCGTTGTGCCCGCCGCCGACGACGACGGCGTCGTAGGCGGCGCGCTGCGGCGCGGGGTGCGGCATGGCTCCTGGGTAGCACGGCCGGGCCCGGCCCGGCCACCGGGCGCCGCCCCGGCGGGCCCCCGGCCGGGCCGGG
>NZ_JAVSCF010000387.1:0-4060 GCF_031932565.1 Streptomyces sp. B1866 | reverse complement strand
TCGCCGACCGGCTCGCCGCGGCGCACGGGCGCGACCGCGACGACCTGGTGCGGGCCGCCACGGCCTGGCGGTACGGCGGCGCGGCCGGGCCGGCCGTGCTGGACGAGCGGTGGGAGCCGGACCCCGCGGCGATGGCCCGCGCCCGCGCCCGGATCGCCGCCGTCTGGGAGGCCGACGCCCCGGAACTGGTGGTGGACGGCAACCGCCTGACGTCCGGGGCGCGCGGCGTCGAACTGCGCCAGGGCCGCGACGGCCGCTGGTGGCCGTACCGCGGGCAGCCGGGCGGCTGGTGGCCCGCCGGGCCGCCGGAGGCCGACCCGGCCACCGCGCTGGGGCACCTGCTGTCCCTCTGAGGCCCTCGGCCACGGAGGCGGCTCCGGTGCCTCTTCACGGCGACGGGGCGCCGGCCCGTACGGCGGCGGAACGCGCTCGTGGGGCACCGGACCGCGGGGCCCTCGGACCGGCGAGCACCACTCCGCGCCGGTCACCTGATACATGTTCAGACACCGGTGGGACATCAGAGACCGGACACCGGACATTGGACGCGACGGAGTGCGAGGGAGAGCGCCATGTCAGCAGCCGCCATGCCCGCCCAGGAAGGGCCGCTCGTCGTCGGCGTGGACAGCTCCACGCAGTCCACGAAGGCCCTGGTGGTGGACGCGGCGACCGGCGCGGTCGTCGCGCGCGGGCAGGCGCCGCACCCGGCCGGCGCCGCAGCCGGCGCCGGCCGGGAGTGCGACCCGCAGCGGTGGTGGGAGGCGCTGGGCGAGGCGCTGCGCCAGTGCGGCGCGCCGGCCCGGCAGGCCGCGGCGGTCTCCGTCGCCGCGCAGCAGCACGGCCTGGTCGCCCTCGACACGGCGGGCCGCCCGGTGCGGCCCGCCCTGCTGTGGAACGACGTGCGCTCCGCGCCGCAGCGCGACCGGCTGGTGGCGGCGCTGGGCGGGCCGGCGGCGTGGGCGGAGCGGACCGGCAGCGTGCCGTCGGCCTCGTTCACCGTGACCAAGTGGGCGTGGCTGCGCGAGCACGAGCCGGAGGCGGCCGGCGCCACGGCCGCCGTCCGCCTCCCGCACGACTACCTCACCGAGCGGCTGACCGGGGAGGGCACGACGGACCGCGGCGACGCCTCGGGCACCGGCTGGTGGGCCCGCGGCCCGGAGCGCTACGACGAGGAGGTCCTGGGCCTCGTCGGACTGGACGCCGGCCTGCTGCCGCGCGTCCTGCGGCCCGGTGAGGCGGCCGGGACCGTACGGGACCTGCCCGGTCTGCCGCTGGCCCCGGGTGCCCTGGTCGCCACCGGCACCGGCGACAACATGGCGGCCGCCCTGGGGCTCGGCCTGCGCCCGGGACAGCCCGTGCTCACCCTCGGCACCTCCGGCGCGGTGTACGCGGTCTCCGAGCGGCGGCCCGCCGACCCCACGGGCGTGGTGGCGGGTTTCGCGGACGCCCGCGGCGACTGGCTGCCGCTGGCCTGCACGCTCAACTGCACGCTCGCCGTGGACCGGGTCGCGGCGCTGCTGGGCCGCGATAGGGAGGCGGTGGAGCCGGGCGGTACGGCCGTGCTGCTGCCCTTCCTCGACGGCGAGCGCACCCCGTACCTGCCGGACGCCTCGGGCCTGCTGACCGGTCTGCGGCACGGCACGACGCCGGGCCAGGTGCTCCAGGCCGCCTACGACGGGGCCGTATTCAGCCTGCTGACCGCGCTCGGACAGGTGCTCGCCGCAGGAGCCGGAGAAGCCGCAGGAGCCGGAGAGGCCGGGGAGGCAGCGGGGACCGGGGACACCGGGTCCGACGCGCCGCTGCTGCTCATCGGGGGCGGCGCGCGCGGCACCGCCTGGCGGGAGACGGTCCGGCGGCTGTCGGGCCGCCCGGTGCGGGTGCCGCGTGCGGGGGAGCCGGCCGCGCTGGGGGCCGCGGCGCAGGCCGCGGGCCTGCTGCTGGAGGAGGATCCGGCCGCGGTGGCCCGGCGCTGGGGGCAGGCGGACGGGCCGGTGTACGAGGCGGTGCCGCGCGACGAGGCCGCGTGGGAGCGCGTCGGCGCGGCGCTGGCCGGGGCGGGCGGACTGCTGGGGCGCGGCTGAGGCGCCGCCGGTCCGGGACCGCCGCGCACCGGGCGGCGGGGTTCACAGGAGGCGGTACATGATGTGCAGGCCCACGTAGCCCTTGACCGGGTGGTGGAAGCCCTCGGGGAGGGTGGCGACGATCTCGAAGCCGAGTGAGCGCCACAGGGCGACGGCCTTGGTGTTGGTCTCGACCACGGCGTTGAACTGCATCGCCCGGTAGCCCTCGGCCCGCGCGAGCCGCAGGACGTGCTCGCCCAGGGCCCGTCCGGCGCCGTGCCCGGCGTGCTCGGGTGCGACCATGAAGCTCGCGTTCGCGATGTGCGCGGCGGGGCCCTGGTGGTTGGGCTCCAGCTTGGCCGTGCCCAGGACGGTCCCGTCCTCGGCGGTGGCGACGACCGTGCGCCGCCGCCCGGCCGGCATCCACGAGGAACGGGCTCGCTCCTCGCCGATGTCGCGCGGGTAGGTGTAGGTGTCCCCCGCGGCGGCGATGGCGCGGAAGAACGGCCAGATGGCGGGCCAGTCGGCGGCGGTGGCGTCCCTGATGTGCATGCCGGTCAGCATGGCGACCGGGCCGGCGCCCCGCGAGCGGTTTTCCCGTCCTGGGCGCCCCGGTGCGGCCCCGGGGGGCCGTCACCCGCCGGGCGCGGCCGCTCCCGGCGCCGCCCGACTGGCCGACACCTGGCTACCCGTCACGCGTCCCTGGAAATCGTACGATCTGCCGGTGATCACCGAGTCTCCCCGCCCCGGCGCCCGGGGACGGCCGTCAGCGGGTGCCGCGCAGGAAGTCCTCCAGACCCTGCAGGTCGTCGGTGTTGAGGTAGTCGGCGTCGGCCGCGACCAGTTCCCGCCAGACGGCCTCGCGCTCCGGACCCGGCTGGTCGGGGGTGGCCCAGAAGCGGACCCGCTGCCCGGCCGCGTGCGCGGAGCCGACGATCTGCCGCAGTTTCGCCCGCTCCGCGGGCGGCATCGGCCCCACCCCCCGCCAGGTGAAGTTCAGTCCCCAGTTGTCGCTGACCAGCGGGATGAAGGACGCGGGCACGCCGGAGCCGAGGTCGGCGAGGCGCCCGTCGTAGAAGGCCCGGCGCACGGTGCGCTCGGCCTCCATGGGCGCCCGCGCGCCCCGGTCGCCGGATATGACGGCGGTCACCGGGCCGTGCCGCACCAGGCCGTCCACGCCGCCGTAGGCGGTGGTGAGTATCGGGTGGTAGCGGCGCAGGCGCCGGGCCAGTTCGCGGTAGGTGGGCTCGCCCGCGGTCTTGATGTCGATGAGCAGTTGCAGCGACAGCCGCGACCCCGGGTAGACGGTGCCGCCGCCCCGCCGGATACGGCGGGCCAGCGGGCCGAGGTAGAGGGCTTCCAGCGTGCGCGCGGGGTCGAGCTGCGAGGCGTCGTGGGCGACGAGCAGCTCCCCGTCCACCAGCCAGATGTCCGCCTCGACGCTGCCGAAGCCGTGGGAGAGGGCGTCGGTGAGCGGGTGCGGGTGCTCGTAGTCGTTGTGCGCGTGCGCCCTGGCCAGCGGCTGCTCCCCGAAGGCGGCGGCCAGGTCCGCCGCGGGGGCCGCCTGGACGGCCTGCGCGGGGGACGCGTGGCCGAAGGCGGACGGGGCGACGCCGCCGGCGAGGGCGGCTCCGAGGGTGGCGACGAAGGCACGGCGCGTACGGCGGACCATGGGGGCCTCCCGGCTGACGTCCCGGCACGGCGCCGGGCCTGCACGACCATCGCCAGCGAGTATCCGGGGCCGCGAAGGCCGCCGGGCAGGGACACGCCAAGAGTTCCGCGGGTGGTCTTCGAGCATTCGCCCCCCGTTCCCGCGGCGCGCCCGGAGCCTGGCGATCTCACAGCTGAGACAGGACAGGCGGCAGGACGCCAGGGGTGGCCATGACACTGCGTGAACACATCGGGCCCGGTCGGCGGCGGGACCGGCAGGACGGGGCGGCACGGCAGGACGCGGCGCCGCGGCACGCCGGGCCGCGGGCGCCGGCCCGGCGGCCCGGCCCCGG
>NZ_JAVSCF010000386.1:0-4065 GCF_031932565.1 Streptomyces sp. B1866 | reverse complement strand
ATGCCGCCCAGCGCCGCCCGCTCAGCGCCGCCCGCGCAGCCGACCCAGCAGCCGGCGGGCCTGGGCGCGCTTGCGCGGGTCGGCGGCGGCCCGCCGCGCCGAGTCGATCGCCCGCTGCCCCTGCGGGCTGCGGGCGAACCGCCGGATCCGTTCGAGCAGTCCGGGCATGGCGCCTCCCTCGGTGAGCGGGACGGGATGACGGGCCCGCCCCTTCGGAGGTGAAACCTACCCGGCGGCGGCCCCCCGATGCCCGTGGGCGTCCCCGCAGGCGTCCCCGGGGGCGGGCGCCGGGGCCGCGGCGGGCTGCCCGGGGCCGGCCAGGGCGGCGGGGCGGGCGGCCGCGGGACCGTAGCGGGCGCGGGCCCGGTCGGCGGTCCGCTCGGCGCGGCGGGCCTTCTCCTCCCCGGGGTCGAGGGAGAGCTGGCGGGGGCCCGTGCCGTCGGGCGCCAGGTCCTGCGCGCACAGCAGGAGCGCGCGGACCCGGGCCCGTTGGAGGGCGAGGGAGGCGTGCAGGCGGTAGGCGGCCGCGGCCAGGTCGCGGGTGTGGGCGGTGGAGCCGGGCAGCGGCCGGGTGCGGGTGGTGGCGGACCGGTCGGCGTACTGGACGGTGAGGGTGAGGACGCGGGCCTCCCGGCGGGCGGCGCGGAGCCGGGCGCCGAGGTCGTCGGCGAGGGCCAGCAGGGCGCGGCGGTGGCGGGCGGGGTCGGTCTCGTCCCGGCCGAAGGCGCACCGGGCGCGGACGTCCGGGGCCGGTGCGCCGGGGGTGACGGGGCGGGGGTCGACGCCGCGGGCCTGGTCGTGGAGGGGTCCGGCGGCCGGGCCGAGGATCCGGCGCAGGGTCGGCGGCGGGACGCGGGCGAGGGCGCCGACGGTGTGCAGGCCGTAGCCGGCGAGGGTGCGGGCGGCGGCCGGGTCGAGGCCGGGGAGGGCCGCGACGGGCTGCCGGTCGAGGAAGGCGGCGGTCTCGGCGGGCCGGCCGGTGAGGGTGCGGACGGTCCCGGGCGGCGTGCGGTGGGCCGCGAGGGCGGCCAGGAGGGGGTTGGGGGCGACGCCGATGGCGCAGTCGACGCCGTACAGGGCCACGGCGCGCAGGCGGACCAGGGCGGCGAGGCCGGCGGCGTCGCGGCGGAAGTAGCGGCACGCGCCGCGGACGTCGGCGAGCGCGGCGTCGGGCGGCAGGGCCTGCACGGCGGGGGTGATGTCGGCCAGCAGCCGCAGCAGGGCCGGGTAGCGGGCTTCGCCGGGGCCGGCGAAGCGGACGTACAGCACGCGGGCGCCGGAGGGGTCGCCGCCTCCGCCGGCGTACGGTCCGCGGTCCGGCTCTGGCTCCGCGTACGGTCCGGAGTCCGGCCCGGCGTACGGTCCGGCGTACGGGCGGGGGCTCATCCGGCGCTCCCGGGGCTGGCGTGCCACAGGCGGCCGGCGGCCGGGGTGCGGCGGCCCGCGGGCTGGAGGTCGGCCCAGGGGTGCATCTGGTAGCCGGTGGGCAGGCGGACGGCGGCGGGCCGGCGCGGCGGGCCGTCCGGGCCGCCGCCGTCCGGGTCGCCGCCGTCCGGGTCGCCGCCGTCCCGATCGCCGATGTCCGGGCCGCCGGCGGGCGCGGGGCCGCCGGCCTCGTCGCGGGCGGGTCCGGCGAGGCGGGCCGCGACGGCCGTCAGGCCGCCGGTGTCGTGCAGGCCGGCCAGTTCGGCCAGGTCCCAGGCGGTGGTGCCGGTGACGCTGACGCTGGCGTGCGGCCGGCCGCGGCGCTGGAGGACGCCGCGGACCAGCAGCAGGCCGCTGTGGAAGACGGTGTGCGCGCACGCCGGGTGGGAGTCCTCGAAGAACGCGAGGTCCACCAGGCCGGTGCCGTCGTCCAGGGTGACGAAGATGATGCGGCGGCCGCTGGCGATGGGCGGGGTCTGGGTGGCGGCGCGGATCCCGGCGACGAGGACGGGCGTGCCGTGCCGGACGGCGGCGAGGCGGTCGGCGGGGGTGACGCCGAGGTCGGCGAGCAGGCCGCGGTGGGAGTCCATCAGGTGGCGGGAGGCGTCGATGCCGAGCACGTCGAGTTCGGCGCCGACGCGCTCGGGCTCGGTCAGGTCGGGCAGGCCGGCGGGTTCGCCCGTGCCGGGGCCCGCGGGGCCGGGGAGCGGGAGCTGGCCGGTGCCGGCGGCGCGGCGGGAGCGGTGGAGTTCGGCGAGGTGCAGCAGCAGGTCCCGGCGGCCCGCGCCGGCGGCCAGCGGGGCGAGGGCGCCGACGGTGGCCAGGCGCTGGGCGGTGGGCAGCGCGGGCCGGGCGCGGTGCCAGAAGTCGGACAGGCCGGTGTACGGCTGCCCGGCCGCGATCCGGGCCGCCTCCTCGGCGGTGATGCCGTGGACCTGGGTGAGCGGGATGCGAACCCCCCATTTTTCGCACTCCAGTTCGATTCTGTAGGCGGTGTCGGAGCGGTTCACGTCCACCGGGAGGATCGGCACGCCGTGGCGGCGGGCGTCGGCCACGATCAGGCGGCGCGGCCACATGCCCGGGTCGTGCTCCAGCACCCCCGCGTACAGGGCCGCCGCCCGGTGCGCCTTCAGCCAGGCGGAGCGCAGGGCGACGGTGGTGAAGGCGGTGGCGTGCGCCCGGCAGAACCCGTACGCGGCGAAGGCCTTCAGCACCTCCCACACCCGGTCCCGTACCTCCTGCGCGTAGCCGCGGGCGGCCGCCGCGCGGTGGAACCAGTCCCGCACCGCGCCCTGCCGGGCCTCGTCGGCCAGGGCGCGGCGGGCCTCCTCGGCCAGCGCCGGGCCGCAGGCGGTCAGCGCGTCGATGATCCCGCCGACCTGCTCGTGCCAGATCACCACGCCGTGCGAGTCGCGCAGGACCGGCTCCAGGTCCCGGTGCGGCAGCCGGGGCGGGCGGCCGTGCCGGGCGGCGATGTACTGGCCGGGCATGTCGCTGCGGACCGGGCCGGGGCGGAAGAGGCTGATGTCGGCGACGATGTCGTGCACGGTGGCCGGCCGCAGCCGGGTCAGCAGGTCGCGCTGGCCGGGCGATTCGAGCTGGAACATGCCGATGGTGTCGCCGCGGCGGATCAGCTCGAACGCGGCCGGGTCGTCCAGGGGCACCTGGGCGGGGTCCTCCAGGTCGATCCGCTCCCCGGTGGCCCGCTGGATCTCGGCGGTGGCGTGCGCCATCGCCGACCACAGCCGGACGCCCAGGACGTCCAGCTTCAGCAGGCCGAACGCCTCGCTGTCGTCCTTGTCCGCCTGCGCCATGGGGAACCCCTCGCCGGCCGTGGGCACCACCGGGAGCCGGTCCCGCAGCCCCAGGTCGGAGATGATCACTCCGCACGGGTGCATCGCCACCCCGTGCACCACGCCGTCCAGCTCCTCCACCAGGTCCCACAGCAGGTCGTGGCGGCCCGCCCGGGCGGCCACCGGGCGCAGCTCGGGCAGCTCGGCGAGCGCGGCGCGCACCTCCGAGGCGCGGATGTGCGGGAACGAGGTCGCCAGCCAGTCGATCTCGCCGGGGTCCATGCTCAGCGCGGCCCCGACCTCGCGGATCGCCCCGCGCGCCCGGTAGGTCTCGGGCATCGCCACCGTCGCCACCCGGTCGGGGCCGAAGCGCTCCAGGACGGCGCGGTAGACCTCCAGGCGGCGGGCGGACTCGGTGTCCACGTCGATGTCGGGCAGGCCGCGCCGCATCGGCGAGAGGAACCTCTCGAACACCAGCCCGTGCTCCAGCGGGTCCACGTCCGAGATGCCCAGCGTGTAGCAGACCATCGAGCCGACCGCCGACCCGCGGGCCGCGACCCGGATGCCCCGCTCCCGCGCGTCGGCGACCACCTGCTCCACGGTGAGGAAGTACACCGGATACCGCAGCCGCTCGATCATGTCCAGCTCCGCGGCCAGGCGTGCCCGGGCCGCGGGCGAGCCGGCCAGGCCGCGCCGGGCGAGGCCGGCCTCGCACCGCTGCCGCAGCACCCGCCCGGCCGCCGCCCGGCCGTCTCCGGCGCCGACCAGGCCGGGCTCGGGGAAGTGCGGCCGGCCCATGCCCAGGCCGGCCACCGGGTCGAGCCGGCACGCCGCGGCGGCCTCCCGC
>NZ_JAVSCF010000385.1:0-4091 GCF_031932565.1 Streptomyces sp. B1866 | reverse complement strand
GGCCAGCCCGGTGGCCGCCCCTTCGCCGCCGAAACCGTCGGCCAGGGCCTCCCGCGCGCGCGGCGCGCGGCCGTCGGCCCGGGCGGCGGCCGCGCGGCCCGCCGGGTCCCGCTCGACGCCGCCCAACTCGTCCGGGTCCGTCAGCAGCCTGCGGTACAGGGCGCACCGCCGGCTCAGTTCGTCGTGCGTGCCGACGTCCACCAGCCGTCCGCCGTCGAGCACGGCGACGCGGTCGGCGAGGGCGAGGGTGGACAGGCGGTGGGCGATCAGCAGGGTCGTACGCCCCTCCATGATCCCGCGCAGCGCCTCGTGGATCTCGTGCTCCACGCGCGCGTCCACCGCCGAAGTGGCGTCGTCCAGGACGAGCAGGCGCGGGTCGGCCAGGATCGCGCGCGCGAGGGCGACCCGCTGGCGCTGGCCTCCGGAGAGGGTCATGCCCCGCTCGCCGACCACCGTGTCGTAGCCGCTGGGGAGCGCGCGGATGAAGTCGTCGGCGCGCGCGGCGCGCGCGGCGGCGCGCACCTGCTCCTCGGACGCGTCGGGACGCCCGTACGCGATGTTTGCGCGGACGGTGTCGGAGAAGAGGAAGCTGTCCTCGGGCACGAGTCCGATGGCGGCCCGCAGCGAGTCGAAAGTCAGGTCCCGCACATCGTGGCCGCCGATGCGCACCGCGCCTGCGGTCACGTCGTAGAAGCGGGGCAGCAGCAGCGAGAGCGTCGACTTGCCGCTGCCGGAGGCACCGACGACGGCGACCGTCTCGCCGGGTTCGACCCGCAGCGACACCCCGGCCAGGACCGGGCGGCCCGTGCCGTAGCCGAAGGTGACGCGGTCGAACTCGACCGTCGCGGGCGCGTCGTCCGGCAGGTCCCGCGCGTCCGGGCGCTCGGCGATGGTGGGCTCGGTGTCGATCAGCTCGAAGACGCGCTCCGCGCCCGCGCGCGCCTGCTGCCCGATCGTCAGCACCATGGTGAGCATGCGGACCGGTCCGACCAGCTGCGCGAGGTACGTCGAGAAGGCGACGAACGTGCCCAGGGTCACCTCGCCCCGGGTGGCCATCCAGCCGCCGAGCGCCAGCATGGCGACCTGCCCGAGGGCGGGCACGGCCTGGAGGGCGGGGGTGTAGCGGGCGTTCATCCGGACCGTGCGCAGCCGCGCGGCGAACAGGCGGCGGCCGGCCTCGCGGAGCTTGGCGGTCTCCTGCTCCTCCTGTCCGAAGCCCTTGACGACGCGCACGCCGGTCACGGCGCCGTCGACCACGCCGGCCACCGCCGCCGCCTGGCTCTGCGCGTACCAGGTGGCGGGAAACAGGCGGGTGCGGCTGCGGGACGCCAGGATCCACACCGCGGGCGCGACGGCCAGGGCGATGACCGTCAGCAGCGGCGAGAGCACCGCCATCACGGCCAGTGAGATGACGAACAGCAGGACGTTGCCGATCATCATCGGCAGCATGAACAGCAGGCTCTGTATGAGCTGGAGGTCGCTGGTCGCCCGGCCCACCACCTGGCCGGTGCTCAGCTCGTCCTGCCGTCTGCCGTCCAGCCGGGTGATCGCCCGGTACATCTCGGTGCGCAGGTCGTGCTGGACGTCCAGCGCGAGCCGCCCGCCGTAGAAGCGCCGCAGATAGGTGAACCCGTACACGACGAGGGCGGCGGCGACCAGCACGGTGGCCCAGGGTGCGAGGGACCGTTCGCGGGAGACGACCACACCGTCGATGATCAGCTTCGTGACGAGCGGGACGAGGGCGGTGACGGCCATGCCGGCGAGCGAGGCGCCGAGGGCGAGGAGCACGTCGCGGCGGTACCGCCAGCAGTAACCGGCCAGTCTGCGCGCCCAGCCTTGTCTCATCTCCGCCACCCGTTACCTCCCGGCCCGAGGCTCCGCTGAGCCTTCCGCCCGGCTGCAACGCGCTGGCGTGCGGTTTTCATCCTGCTGCAACAAACCTGGGTCCAAGGTCGCAGGCGGGTGGCGACCGCGGTCCTAGGCCGCGGCGCGGGGTGAACGCAAGGTTCCCCGGCCCGGGCGCGCCACGCGCGGCCGCCGGTGCCGCCCCGCGGGTCGCCATGCGCTGCACGCGCGGGCCGGCGCCCCGGCGAACCGCCGTCCGCGCGACGCCGCCGCGAAGGCCGCTCCGGGGGCTCGCCGTCGCGCGCGGCGCCCGTCAGCGCCCGGCCGAGTCCGCCGCCCGCGCGCCCGTCACGGTCAGCTCCGCGATGCCCGCGCGGGCTCGGTCGTCCGCCGAGCGGAGGGTGACGCGGACGTACCGGGCCAGGCCCGTGCCGCCGTCGCGCCAGTGCCTGCCGTCGGCCGAGATCCGCACCCGGTAGGAGCCCGGGCGGACAGCGGTCCACTCCGGGACGACCTTCGCCACCTGCCGCGGACGGCCGAGGTCGGCGGTCAGCGTGCCGCGGGCGCGGTCGGGGACCCACGCGGTGGCGGTGCTGCCGTCCAGCGCCGCGCCCGCGTACAGCCCGGCCTCCTCGGAGTCGGCGGTGGCCGTCCGGCAGCGGGCGAGGTTGCCGGTGGGTTCGAGGTCCGGGCGGCGGGTCTTGAGCACCGCGGGAGCACCCCGGCTGACGACCCGCGCGCCCTGCGGGGTGTCGACCGTGAAGGGCGCGCCCGAGGTGAGCCGCACGGTGGTCTCGTGGGGCCCGATGGCGACGTCGTACGCGCGGCCGTGCCAGCGCAGTCCCCGAACGGTGACGCCTCGGCCGAGCTGCGGCGGCAGCACCGGGTCGAGCCGCACCCGGTCCTCGCGCGCCCGCATTCCGGTCAGGCCGTGGGTGAACACCTGGAGGAAGCCGCCCTTGCCGGTGACGAAGTCCTGGGCCGGGGAGCCCGACAGCGGGTCGCCCGCCCCGGCCTTCGCGCCGCGCGCCTCGGAGAAGAGGGCGAAGGGACCGCGGACGAACGGCCTGACGGAGCGCATCAGGTAGGTGTACGCCGCGCAGCCGGGCTCGCCGAGGGCGGCGGCGTCGATGGCGTGCACCGAGTCGGTCATGGCGGGGCCGTCCGGGTCGGTCCGCGCGGCGTAGTGGTCCAGCGTGCGCGCGGCCGTCCGGCGGGCCATGGACCACTCCAGCGGGTAGAGCAGCAGGACGGCGTCGGCCTGCTTGATCTGCGAGCCCCGGTAGCCGTCGTACTGCCGGTAGACCTGGTGCTCGGCGTCGTAGGGGATGCGCAGCCGGCCGGCGATCCGGGTCCAGGAGGCGGGGGCGGTCTCGCCGAGGAGGCGGGCGGCGCGGGTGGCGGCGCGCAGGGCGGTGGCGGCGCTCGCGTTGGTGAACACGCCGTCGTCGACGCCGTTGCTGTACTCGTCGGGGCCGGCCACGTCGTTGACGGAGTAGCTGCCGTCGGCGTTGCGGGTGACGCGGCCGGCCCAGAACTCGGCGATGCCCTTCAGCACCGGCCACCCGCGCGTGCGCAGCCATCCGGTGTCGCCGGTGGCGAGGTAGTACTGCCAGACGGCGAGGGCGATGTCGGACTGGAGGTGGTTCTGGGTGCGGCAGTGCGGCGGGTCCCAGCTGTGGCATTCGGTCCGCAGGTCGCCGCGGCTGCCGCTGGTCCAGGGGTAGAACAGGCCGGGGTAGCCGAGCGAGCGAGCGTTCGCCCGCGCGCCCGCGCGGGTGCGGTACCGGTATTCGACGACGGACCGGGCCAGGCCGGGGTGGCCGGCCAGCAGGCCGGGGTACACCCAGGCGTCGGCGTCCCAGAAGACGAGCCCGCCGTAGTCGTCGCTTGTCAGGCCGGTGGGCGGAACGCTGTCCCGCGCGCCGTCCCGGGTGGCCGACAGCAGCCCGTACTCGGCGGAGCGCACCCACGCCTGGAGGTCGGCCCGCCCGGGGACCTCCACGTCCGCGCGCCACAGCCGCGCCCAGGCGGCGGTGTGCGCGGCGAACAGCGCGGGCCAGCCGCGGGCGGCGGCGCGCCGGGAGGCGGCCTCGGCGGCGGCGCCGGGCGCGCGGGAGGTGAGCGCGGTGTCGACGCCCACGTACTTGGCGGTCTCGTACGTGCGGCCGCGCGCGACCGGGAAGGAGACGGACTGCCGGGCGGTGAGGCCCGCGGGCCCGTCGGCCCGCGCGGGGCCGTCGCCG
>NZ_JAVSCF010000384.1:0-4122 GCF_031932565.1 Streptomyces sp. B1866 | reverse complement strand
CCTCGCGGCACGCCGCCGCCGAGGCCGCCCCGGACGGCGCCGGGCCGGACGGCGCGGCCGGCCGCGAGGCCGCGGCCCTGTGGCGCATGCGCACGACCGTACGGGACGAGCCGGGCACCCTCGCCGCGCTGTGCGGAGCGCTCGCCGGGCGCCGGGTCGACATCCTGACCCTCCAGACGCACCCGCTGGCTGAGGGCACCGTGGACGAGTTCCTGCTGCGCGCCCCGGCCGGGCTGTCCGCCGAGGACCTGCGGTACGCCGTCGCGGACGGCGGCGGCACCCACACCTGGGTGGAGCGGGCCGACACCCACGACCTGGTGGACGCGCCGACCCGCGTGCTGACCCTGGCCACCCGCACCGCGCTGGACGCCGCCGAACTGCCGCTCGCGCTGCGGCAGCTGCTCGGCCGGTGCACCATCCACTCGCTCCCGGCCAAGTCCCTCGGCGGGCAGCCGCTGGCCCAGATACCGCCGGTGGAGGGCGCCCTGGAGGAGACGGTGATGCGCCTGCGCGACCCGTCGGGCGGGGCGATCACCATAGAGCGGCCCTACCTGCCGTTCACCCCGGCGGAGTTCGCCCGGGCCCGGGCCCTGGTCGAGCTGGACGCCCGGCTCGGCCCGCGCGTGCCGCACCGCCGCGACGTGCTGACGCTGCCGGAGGGCACGGAGATCACCGTGCGCCGCGCCGACACCGGCGACCTGGCCGCCGCCCGCGCCATGCACGAGCGCTGCTCGTCGGACACGCTCGCGCTGCGCTACCACGGGCCGGTCGCCGACGCCGACCGCTACCTCAACCACCTGCTGAGCCCGCGCTTCGGCCGCACCCTGGCGGCGTACACCACCAGCGGGCGGCTGGTCGCCCTGGGCCACCTGCTGTGGGACGGGGACGAGACCGAGGTGGCGCTGCTGGTGGAGGACGCGTGGCAGCGGCGCGGCGTCGGCGGCAGGCTGCTGCGGCGCCTGGTGGCGATGGCCCGCGAGGCGGGCTGCGACAGCGTCTACGCGGTCACCCAGGCGGCCAACACCGGGATGGTCGCGTCCATGCGCGCCCTGGACCTGCCGCTGGACTACCAGATCGAGGAGGGCACCCTGGTGATCACCGCCCGCCTCGCCCGCTCCCGGGCCGCGGCCCCGCTGTTCCCGGCCCCGTAGCCGCCGTTCCGTCCGCCGCGCGCCGCCGGCCCGGTCGCCCGCGTCCCGCCGTGCCCGTCCCCGTAGCGGGGCGCGGCGGGACGGGCGCCGGGCCGGGCCCGGCGGCGTTCTGCCGCCGGGTGCCCGCGGCGCTCCCGCCGCTGGTGCTGCAACCGCGGCGCCCGGCCCGCCGGAAGGCACCCCCGCGCGGCGTCGCCGGACCGTCCGGGCAGGTCCGCCACGAGGCCGGTCCGGCGGCCGTGCGACGCACCGCACCGCCACGCCGCGTGCCCCCGGCAGACCTTCCCGGCCACCGCGCCAGGCGGCCGTAGCGCGGCGCACGTCCTCGTACGAGGATGGCCGCATGTCCGACACACACCAGGCCCCGCTGCCCCGCCAGGTCGCCGACGCCCACGTCGACGCCCTCGTCGAACTCGACCCGGTCACCGGCACCTTCCTCGGCGACCCCGGCAGCTTCCGCAGGCTGCCGGACCTCTCCCCGGAGGGCCAGGAGGCGCTGGCCGGCCTCGCCCGCCGCACGCTGGAGCAGCTCGCCGCGGCCGAGGGGCGGCCCGGCGCGGACGGCGACGCCGAGCGGCGCTGCGCGCGCCTGCTGCGCGAGCGGCTGACCGCCCAGCTGGCCGTGCAGGAGGCGGACGAGCCGCTGCGCGCCGTCGGCAACCTCTCCTCCCCGGTGCACGAGGTGCGCGCCGCCTTCACCCTGACGCCCACCGCCACCCCGGACGACTGGGCGGCCCTGGCGGCCCGTCTGCGGGCCGTGCCGGACGCGCTGGCGGGCTACCGGGCCTCGCTCGCCGAGGGCCTGAAGCGGGACCTGCCGGCCGGGCCCCGCCAGGTGGCCACCGTCGTCGGGCAGCTGGACGAGTGGGTCGGCACCGACGGCGGCTGGTTCGCCGGCCTCGCCGCCCCCGGCCCCGAGGAACTGCGCGGCGAGCTGGACGCGGCGGCCGGCGCGGCGACCGGGGCGCTGGCGGCCCTGCGCGACTGGCTGCGCGACGAGTACGCGCCGCGGGTGGCGGGCGCGCCGGACATCGTCGGGCGCGAGCGCTACCTGCGCTGGGCGCGGCTGTGGAACGGCACCGACCTGGACGTGGCGGAGGCGTACGCGTACGGGTGGGCCGAATACCACCGCATCGCCGAGGAGATGCGGGCCCAGGCGGCGAAGATCCTGCCGGGCGCCACCCCGTGGGAGGCGCTGCGGCACCTCGACACGCACGGCGAGGCGATCGAGGGGGTGGAGGAGACCCGCGCGTGGTTGCAGCGACTCATGGACGACACCATCGAGACGCTGGACGGCACGCACTTCGAGCTGGCCGGGCCGGTCCGGCGCGTCGAGTCGATGATCGCGCCGCCCGGCGGGGCCGCCGCGCCGTACTACACGGGCCCCTCCGAGGACTTCTCGCGGCCCGGCCGCACCTGGCTGCCGACCATGGGCCGGACCCGCTTCCCCGTGTACGACCTGGTCTCCACCTGGTACCACGAGGGCGTGCCGGGCCACCACCTCCAGCTCGCCCAGTGGGCGTACGTCGCCGACCGGCTCTCCCGCTACCAGGCGACGGTCGGCATGGTCAGCGCCAACGCCGAGGGCTGGGCGCTGTACGCGGAGCGGCTGATGGACGAGCTGGGCTACCTCGGCGACCCGCAGCGGCGGCTGGGCTACCTGGACGGGCAGATGATGCGCGCGGTGCGCGTGATCATCGACATCGGCATGCACCTGGAGCTGGAGATCCCCGCGGACTCCCCCTTCCACCCGGGAGAGCGGTGGACGCCGCGGCTGGCGCGGGAGTTCTTCGCCGCGCACAGCGGGCGGCCGGCCGAGTTCGTCGAGAGCGAGCTGGTGCGCTACCTGGGCATGCCGGGCCAGGCCATCGGCTACAAGCTGGGCGAACGCGCGTGGCTGGCCGGGCGGGAGGCGGCCCGCGCGGCGCGCGGGGCCGGCTTCGACCCGAAGGCGTGGCACATGGCGGCGCTGTCGCTGGGATCGCTGGGGCTCGACGACCTGGAGGCCGAACTGTCCGCGCTCTGACGGCCGCCGCCCCGGGGAGCCGCCGTGCGCCGCCGCTTCCCGGGGCCGCGCCGGTGCCTCCCGGGGCCGCGGCAACGCTTTCCGGGGCCGTTCCGCCGCTTTCTGGGGCCGCGTCGGCGCGCCGGGGGCCGTGCGGGCCGCGGCGGGCGGTCACCGCGCCGCGGCCGNTCCGCCGCTTTCTGGGGCCGCGTCGGCGCGCCGGGGGCCGTGCGGGCCGCGGCGGGCGGTCACCGCGCCGCGGCCGCCCGCGCCGCCGCGGGCCGGCGGCGCACGGCCGAGCCGGTGGGCCGCTTGGCCACCTCCAACTGGACCGGGATGCGCCGCCGCAGGTCCGGTACGTGGCTGACGATCCCGACCGCGCGGTCGCGTTCGCGCAGCGAGTCCAGGACGTCCAGCACCTCGTCCAGGGTCTGCTCGTCCAGGCTGCCGAACCCCTCGTCGACGAAGAGCGTGTCGAGCCGGGTGCCGCCCGCCTCCTCGGTGACCACGTCGGCCAGGCCCAGCGCCAGCGACAGCGACACGAAGAACGTCTCGCCGCCCGAGAGGGTGGCCGTGTCGCGCTCGGCGCCGGTCCAGGAGTCGATCACGCGCAGGCCCAGGCCGGAGCGGCCGCGGCCGCCGGTGCGCGCGTCGGAGTGCACCAGCGTGTAGCGGCCGGCGGACAGCCGCCGCAGCCGGACGCTCGCGGCCGCGGCGACCTGCTCCAGCCGGGCGGCCAGCACGTACGACTCCAGGCGCATCCGGCGCTCGTTGTCGGCGGAGGTGCCCGCGGCCAGCGAGGCCAGGCGGGCGACGCGGTCGTGGTCGCGGCGCAGCGGCGCCAGGGCGCGCGCGTCCTCGGCCGCCCGCGCGGAGAGCCGGTCCAGCTCCTGGCAGCGGGTGCGGGCGGCGGCCTCCCGCGCGGACGCCTCGCGCAGCGCGCGGGTGGCGGCGTCGGCGGCGGCC
>NZ_JAVSCF010000383.1:0-4140 GCF_031932565.1 Streptomyces sp. B1866 | reverse complement strand
GGCGGCGTCCGCGGCCGCGTCGGCCACGGACAGGATGGTGCCGTCCGCGGGGTGCGCGACCGCCTCGTACGCCGCCTCGGCGGCCCGCCGCAGGGCCCGGCGCAGCCCGTCCGCGTCCGCGCCGCCGCCCCGCCGCCCACCGGTGCCGCCGCCCTTCCCCGTATCCCCCGTATCCCCCGGATCCCCCGTATTCCCCGGATCCGCGCCGGAGCCGGTCAGGGTGTCCGCCATGCCCCGCAGCATCTGGGCCAGGATGGCGCCGGAGTTGCCGCGCGCGCCGGTCAGGGCGCCGTGCGCCATGGCGCGTATCGCCTCGGCGAGGCCGGGCGGGTCGGCGGCGTCGCGGCCGTCCCAGACGGCGTCGACGGCCCAGGCGGCGGCCTGGGCGGTGAGGTAGAGGTTGGTGCCGGTGTCCCCGTCCGCGACCGGGTAGACGTTGATCGCGTCGATCTCCGCGCGGGACCGGCCCAGCGCGTCCAGGGCCAGCCCGCACCAGGTGCGTACCGCGGCGGCGTCGAGCAGGTGCGGCACGTACGTCCTCCGGTTCCGCGGCGTCGGGTCGGTCACCGCAGGGTAGTGGCAGCCGGGGCCCTGACCGGGCCGGGGTCTGGCCGGACGTGGTAGTTTCGTCGTAAAGGAGCGGCCGTTGTATGCTGCTCCGGTTGTCCGATGCGGATCGGACGTATCCCCTGGCGCCGCCCGGCCGTTCGACGGCCCTCGCGCGTGCCGGGGATTCCACCGTCAGTGTCTGTCGCCCCGCGCCGGCGAGGCGACCCGTCTTTGGAGTATCCCGTGGCTGCCAACTGCGACGTCTGCGGCAAGGGGCCGGGCTTCGGCAACAGCATCTCGCACTCGCACCGCCGCACCCGCCGTCGCTGGAACCCCAACATCCAGCGGGTGCGCGCCGTGGTCGGTCGGACGCCGAAGCGGCTGAACGTCTGCACCTCGTGCATCAAGGCCGGCAAGGTCTCGCGCTGACCCCGCGCCGCCGCCCCGCCGAGGGGCGGCGGGAGCCCCGGCCCGGCAGGCCTACGGTCTGAGGTTCCGGGGTCTGAGGTTGCGGCCGCCGTGTGGACGCCGGCGGCCGACGCCAGCCGGTCCACCCTCGGGTGGGCCGGCTTCTCGCGTTGGCGGATCCGGGCCCGGGCCCCGCCATGAGCCGCAGCCCTGCGGCTCATGGCACGCGGAGCCGCCACAGCGGGTCGACCGGTCCGATGCCGGCCCCCAGCGGGAAGCCCGCCGCGATGGCCCCGGTGACGTACTCCTTGGCCGCCGCCACCGCCTCCGGCACCGCGAGCCCGCGCGCGAGGTGCGCGGCGACGGCGCTGGCGAGCGTGCAGCCCGTGCCGTGCGTGTGCCGGTTGTCGTGCCGCCCGGCCCGCAGCCAGTGCTCCTCGGCGCCGTCGGTGAGCAGGTCCACGGCGTCGCCCGCGAGGTGCCCGCCCTTGATCAGCGCCCAGCGCGGCCCGTATCCGAGCAGGGCGTGCGCCGCCCGGCGCATGCCCTGCTCGGCGGCGGCCGGGTCCCGCTCCGGCACGGCCACGCCCGTCAGCCGGGCCGCCTCGTCCAGGTTCGGGGTGGCGACGGCGGCCAGCGGCAGCAGCGCCGTGCGGACCGCGTCCAGGGCGTCGGCGGCCAGCAGCGGGTCGCCGTGCTTGGAGACGGCCACCGGGTCCACCACGACCGGCGCGCCGACGTCCGCGAGCAGGCCGGCGACGGTCTCCACCAGCTCGGCGGAGGCCAGCATGCCGGTTTTGACCGCCTGTACGCCGATGTCGTCGACGACGCTGCGGAACTGGGCCCGTACCGCCTCGGCCGGCAGCTCCCACGCGCCCTGCACGCCGAGCGAGTTCTGCGCGGTGACCGCCGTGATCACGCTCATGCCGTGCACGCCGAGCGCGAGCATCGCCTTCAGGTCCGCCTGGACGCCCGCGCCGCCCCCGGAGTCGGACCCGGCGACGGTGAGCACGCGCGGGGGTGTGCGCGTCCCGCGCGGGATGGCGGAAACAGCGTCGGCGGACAAGGCTGCGGCGGCGGGAAGGCGCCCGGAAACGGCCATACGCGCGAATCTACCGCCCGGCCGCCGCGCGCCCGTCGCCGGCCGCGGCCCCCGGCCGAGCGGGAGCGGCCGCTACCCGGCGTCCCTGGTCTGCGCGAAGTGGTCCCAGCCGCCGTAGGGCCACGGCGCCCCGTCGACCGTCACCCGGGGCAGCGCGGAGGGGGCGAGCACCTCGCCGATCACCTTCCACCGGGCGGGCAGCTTCACGTCGGACGGGAAGGTCGCCACGAGCGCGTGGTCCTCTCCCCCGCCCAGCACCCACCGCAGCGGGTCGACGCCCACCGCCTGCCCGATGTCGGACATCTGCGAGGGGATGTCGATGTCCGCCGAGCGCAGGTCGATACGGACCTTGCTGGCCTGGGCGATGTGTCCGAGGTCGGCCACCAGGCCGTCGCTGACGTCGATCATCGCGGTGGCGCCGAGCCCGGCCGCCGCGGGGCCCGCGTGGTAGGGGGGCTCGGGCCTGCGGTGGGCCTCGACGAAGGCGCGCGGGGAGCGGAAGCCGCGGGAGAGCACCGCGTGCCCGGCCGCCGACCAGCCCAGCCAGCCGGTGACCGCGACCACGTCGCCGGGCTGCGCGCCGTCCCGGGTGACCGGCGCGTGGTTGCGCAGGTCGCCCAGGGCGGTGACGGCCACGGTGATGGTGTCGCCGCGGACCACGTCGCCGCCGACCACGGCCGCGCCCGCCACCTGGCACTCGTCGCGCAGGCCGTCCATCAGCTCGGCGGCCCAGGTGGCGGGCAGCTCGGCGGGCACCACCAGGCCCAGCAGCAGGGCGGTGGGCACCGCGCCCATGGCCGCGATGTCGGCGAGGTTCTGGGCGGCGGCCTTGCGGCCGACGTCGTATGCGGTGGACCAGTCGCGGCGGAAGTGGCGGCCCTCAAGCAGCACGTCCGTACTGGCCACGACCTGCCGGTCCGGCGCGGCGACCACCGCGGCGTCATCACCCGGCCCCAGCCGGACGGCCGGGGTGGTGGTGAGCCGGGAGGTGAGCTCCCTGATGAGCCCGAACTCTCCCAACTCGCCGACGGTGCCCTTCATTTCACTGCCCCTTCGCGTGTGTGCCACGGCCGCTCGCCACGCGCGTGCCCCGCACGGGTCTCCCCGTGCCGCTTTGCGACGCGGTAACGTGGCGTCCCTTCTCCCCACATGATCCTCGTAGCCGCCCTGGAGGTTCCGTGGTACAGGCGTACATCCTGATCCAGACCGAGGTCGGCAAGTCGTCGGCCGTCGCCGACGTCATCGCCAAGCTTCCCGGCGTCATCCAGTCCGAGGACGTCACGGGTCCGTACGACGTGATCGTGCGCGCCCAGGCCGAGACGATCGACGAACTCGGCCGCATGGTGGTCGCCAAGGTCCAGCAGGTGGACGGCATCACCCGCACGCTGACCTGCCCGGTGGTCCATCTGTAGGCCGCCCGCTCCCCCGTGTGCCCGGCCTCGTATCATCGGCCGGTGCGCTCCACTTCCGTTACGTCCCGGTTCCGGGCCCGTCTGGTCCGCCTGTCCGCCGTGGCGCTGGCCGTGCCGACCGCGCTGGTCTCGGCCGGGTGTACCGGTGGTGCTGGTTCCGACGCCGCCCGCGCCGCCGCGGTTCCCACCCCGTCCGCGCAGGCCGCCGCGCTGTGCCGGGCGCTGCACCGGGAGCTGCCCGGCTCCGTCGACGGGCTGCGGCGCCGGGCCGCCGATCCCCCGTCGGACTTCACCGCCGTGTGGGGCGATCCCGCGGTGCGGCTGCGGTGCGGGGTGCCGCGGCCCGCGCTGCTCGACCCCGGCAGCCCCCGGTTCCGGCCCGACGCCGACGCGGCGGAGGTGAACGGCGTCGAGTGGCTGACGGAGAAGCTGGACGACGGATATCGCTTCACCACGGTGCTGCGCAAGGCGTTCGTCGAGGTGACGGTGCCCCGGCGGTACGCGCCGGAGGTCAACCCGCTGCTGGACCTGGCCGCCGCCGTGCGCAGGACCGTGCCCGTGGGCGTGGTCTAGGACCGCCGCCGGACCGCCGGACCGCCCGGCGCGCGGCGGCCGGGCGTCAGTACGCCGTGGCCGGCCGTCGGCGCGCGGCGGCCGCTCGGGCGCGGC
>NZ_JAVSCF010000382.1:0-4206 GCF_031932565.1 Streptomyces sp. B1866 | reverse complement strand
GCCGCGGCCGGGCGCCGGGACCGTGGCGCGCCCGGAGGCCGGGTCCCGCTCGCGCGGGCGGTCGGCGCCGTCCGGGCCGAGCCTGAGCGGCGCCGTCACGCGGGCCGCGACCAGCCCCGGCCGCCCGCACGCCGGACACTGCGGGCGGCGGAGCACCGGGTGCGCCTCCCCCGCCGATGTGAGACTGTCCCAGGTCCGCAGTGAGCCCTGCCCGGGGTGCCGGTGGCCCGCGAGCCACGTGGCGGACTCCAGCGCGGCCAGTTGCAGGGCGGCGGCGCGGCTGGCGGGCAGCGAGGCGGGCGGGTGCGGCGCGGGCCCGGTCCGTCCGAGGCGGTGCTGGAGGTAGGCCTCGGCCCGCCGCCGCCGCCACAGCCGGTCGGCCAGGCAGGACCAGCACGGGCCGTCCGGGGCGCCCAGGAACGGGCCGATCCAGGCCTCGGTGCCGACCGGCTTGACCGGCAGCCAGCGGCGGCCCGCGGCGCGGTGCGCGGCGTCGAGGGCGGCGAGCCGCGGGTCGAGGTAGTCGTCGCAGACCACGAGGGTCAGCGCCGCGCCCTCCGGCCGCCCGTCGTGCTCCCGCGCGGGCGGGCAGCCGGCGGCCGCCCCGGCCGGGTGAGGGACCGCCCCGGCCGGGTCGGGGGACGGCGCGTGCTGCGCGGCCCCCTCGGTCCGCCCGGGCAGCTGCTCCGCCGTCCCGTCCGCCTGCCCGGTCAGCCAGGCCGGAGGCCGCACGGAGGCCAGGCCCGCCGCCCGCAGCGCCTGGCCGACCTCGCCCGGGTCGGTGGAGCCGAGCGTCACCGGCGTGACGGCGGCGGGCCGCGCGAGGTCCGGGGACGCGCGGTCGGCGGCGGCCGGTCCGAGGCCGGCCAGCGCCCAGTACGCCTCCTCGGCGCTCGTCGCGCGCGTGGGCCCGCGCTCGGAGACCAGGCCCGCCTCGGACAGCCGCGCGATCACGCGGGCCGCCTGGTCGGCGGGGACGGCGCCGGCCGCGTCCGCGAGGACTCCGGCGAGGTCACGGGAGCCGTCCAGCAGCGGCGCGAGCGCGGCCACCGGCCCGCCCCGCAGGGCGGTGACGCCGCGCTCCGAGACCAGGTAGACGGCCTCCCCCGGCACCTGCTCCACCCGCAGGTGCGGCCCGAAGCCCAAGGGGGGCATCACGCAGCGATGTTGATGCAGATGCAGATCCCCGGCGCGGGAAGGGCGGTGACGGTGCCGGAGAGGTCCTCGATCAGCAGCTCGGAGTCGTCCTGGCCGACGGCCGGGGCGGTGAGGTCGGCGGGACTGGTACGGGCCGGAAGGTCTCCGGAGCCGGCGGAGAGGCCGGAAAGGCCGACGGGGTCCGCGGCCCCGGGGAGCGTGCTATGCGCTGACTCGGGTGTGTCAGTCATCGGTTGCTCTCCTCGTCTCGTCGTAGGAGGCGGCACTGGTCAGGGTCCCGGGAAGGACACACTGCTCGCCAGTGCTTTCCTCATAACTAGGGTATGAAACTCTCATGGTCTCCGACACCTGGGATTCATGCCGGTTTCGGGAATCCGGCACTGGCCGCATGTACCACCCGCGCGCAAGGCTCGTATATGCCTCGACGGCAGGACGGTGCGGCCTGGAGGCGTCAGAGCGGACCGGATGACGGAGGTACGCAACCATGGACATCAAGGTGTTGGGGCCGCTGAGTGTCGACGCGTGCGGTCAGTCGGTCGTGCCCACCGCGGGCAAACCGCGGCAGATACTTGCACTGCTGTCCGTCTATGCCAATCAGATGCTGCCGGTTCCCACTCTTATGGAGGAAATCTGGGGAGCGGACATGCCGCGCAGCGCGCTGACCACGCTCCAGACCTATATCCTTCAGCTTCGGCGCCGGCTGGCCGCCGCCTACGGGCCACGCGGCGCGGACGCGGCGAAGGACGTACTGGCCACCCGCTACGGGGGGTATGTGCTGGAGACCGAGCCGGGCGCCGTGGACGTGCACGAGTACGACCGCCTGGTGGCCGCCGGGCAGGACGCGCTGGAGGCCGGGGACGACGCCGAGGCGTCGCTGCTGTTCCGGCAGGCGCTGGCGGTCTGGCGCGGGCCCGCCCTGGTGGACGTGCGGGTGGGGCCGGTGCTGGAGATCGAGGTGGCCCGCCTGGAGGAGAGCAGGCTCGGCATCCTGGAGCGCCGCATCGAGGCCGACCTGCGGCTGGGCCGGCACGCCGAGCTGCTGACCGAGCTGACCGAGCTGACGGCCCGTCACCCGCTCCACGAGGGCCTGCACGCCCAGTGCATGGCCGCGCTGTACCGCGCGGGCCGCCCGTGGCAGGCGCTGGAGGTCTACCAGGGGCTGCGCGGCAGGCTGGTCGAGGAGCTCGGGCTCGAACCGTCCCCGCGGCTGCAGAAGCTCCAGCAGGCCGTGCTCGCCTCGGACCCGGCCCTGGACCTGGAGCTGTGCGAGCGGCTGCGCAGGCCGGTCCTGGACCTGTTCGCCGCCTGACGGCCCGCGGCGGCCGGTCCTCGGCCGCCGGTCCGCCACCCGCGCGGGCCGGTGAGGCCGCCGCGTCCCGCCGCCCGTGCCGCGGGCCCGCCCGCGGCACGCCGCCCGGCAGGCCGTGCCGCAACCGGCGGCCCGCCGGGCCCCGGAGCCACCCGCGCGTCCGCCGGTCCGCGGGTGACGCGTCCCGTCGGCCCGCCGCTCGTCGGCGGTGCCGTCGGCTGGGGCCCGCGCGACCGGCGGGCCCGGGAACCAGCCGCCCCATGTCAGCCCGGACCGACCCGTCCCACGCCAGCCGAGACCGACCCGTCCCACGTCAGCCCAGACCGACGAGTTCACGAGGAAACCACTGGACATGTCCGGCCGCAGCTCCCTGGGCCGGGCGCGCTACGGCTCCGCCGCCCGAATCCCCGCGCGGGTGAGCGGAGCCGTAGTCACGCTCATTCCCTACCCCGGGGCGTCCTGCCACGGCCCGTACGGGGCCCGGCCCGACCAGCTCCGAGCGAGCCGAGGGGGCCGCCGTGCGCGTACTGATCGTCGTTACCCCGGTCAGCAGTCGCCTGCTGTCCCTCATACCGCTGGCCTGGGCGCTCGTCGGCGCCGGGCACGACGTGCTGTGCGCCGGTGAGCCCGCGACCGTGGAGGCGGCCCGTACGGCCGGGCTGCCCACCGTGGACGTGGCGCTGGCCCCGGCCGTGCCCTCCGAGGCCCTGGTGCGGCGGCCCGCCGCCGCGCTGCCGGCCACCGCGCTCGGCGAGCCCGACTGGGAGGCGCTGGCCGCGCGGTGGCAGGTGCGGGTGGGCCGGGTGATCGACGGCTATCTGCGGTTCGCCCGCGAGTGGCGCCCCGACCTGGTGCTGTCCGACCCGGCCGAGTTCTGCGGGGCCATCGTCGCCGGCGTGCTGGGCGTGCCGTGCGCGGTCTACCGGTGGGGCACCGACGTGCTGACGACGCTGGCCCGGGTGCCCGCGCGTGCCGCCCTGCGCTCGCTGTGCGAGCGGGTGGGCGCGCCGGACGGGCTGCTGCCCGACCCCGACCTGCTGCTCGACCCGTGCCCGCCGGCGCTCCGGCACCCCAGGGCCGCCCCGGCCCGGCCGGTCCGCTTCGTGCCGTACAGCGGCCCGGGCCCGTTCCCCGCGTGGGCCCACGACGCCCCGCCCGGCCGCCGTACGGTCTGCGTGGCCTTCGGTGCCGGCGCGGTCGAGCGCGCGGGCGTGGGCACCCTCGCGGCCACGGCCCGCGCCCTCGGGGCCCTGGAAGGGGTTCGGGGTGTGATCGTCGTCGCGGCAGCGCACGCGCGCGAGCTGGGCCGCGTGCCGCGCAACGTGCGCCTGGTCCGTCCCGGGCCGCTGTCCCTGGCCCTGGGCGGCTGCGCCACGCTGGTCCACCACGGCGGCGCGGGCACCGGCCTGAGCGCGCTCGCGTTCGGCCTGCCCCAGCTCGTGCTGGCCCCGCCGCTGCCGGGCCTGGGGGTGTACGCGGAGCGGATCTCGTCGTGCGGCGCGGGCCGGTCGCTCGACCCGGAGGGGCAGCGGGACCCGCGCGCCATCGAGGACGCGCTGCGGACCCTGCTCGACGACCCGTCGTACGCCGCCGCGGCGCGGCTCGCGCGCGAGGAGATGGCCGCTATGCCGCTGCCGGTCCACGTGGTGCCGGAGCTGGAAGAGCTGGCCGCGTCCCGCCCCGGCGCGGGGCCCGGCGGCCCGCCGGACCGCCGTGCCGCGCCCGCGGGCCGGGGCCCG
>NZ_JAVSCF010000381.1:0-4238 GCF_031932565.1 Streptomyces sp. B1866 | reverse complement strand
GCCCGGCCGGTGCCCGCGCCGGTGCCCGCGTCGGCCACCCAGCAGGCCGTACGGGTGCCGTCGGGGCCCTCGGCGAGCGGCGGCGCCGCCTCCCGGCAGCGGTCCTCGGCCAGCGGGCAGCGCGGCGCGAAGGCGCAGCCCGCGGCGGGCGCGGACAGGTCGGGCGGGCTGCCGGGGATGCCGCGCGGACGGGTCCCCGAGGGCGCGTCCAGGCGGGGCACGGCCGCCAGCAGGCCCGCCGTGTACGGGTGCCGGGGCCGGGTGAGCACCTGCGCGGTGGGCCCGTCCTCGACGACCGAGCCGCCGTAGAGGACCATGACGCGGCGGCAGGCGCGCGCCACGACGCCCATGTCGTGCGTGATGAGGATCACCGACGTGCCGGTCTCCCGGTTGAGCCGGTCCAGCAGCCGCAGGATCTGGTCCTGCACGGTCGCGTCCAGCGCCGTCGTCGGCTCGTCGGCGATCAGCGCGTCGGGTCCGGCCGCCAGGGCCAGCGCGATCAGCACGGGCTGCCGCTGGCCGCCGGAGAACTGGTGGGGGTGGTCGGCGAGCCGCCGCCGCGGGTCGGGGATGCCGACGAGGTCCAGCAGTTCCACGGCGCGGGCGCGCCGCGCGCGGCGGCCGCCGAGCCCGTGCGCGCGCATCACCTCGGACAGCTGCCGCTCGATCGTCAGCACCGGGTTGAGCGCGGTCATCGGGTCCTGGAAGACCATGCCGAGCCGCGCGCCGCGCACCCGCCGCAGCCGCTTCTCCGGCGCCGCCACGAGGTCGGTCCCGTCCCCGTCCGGCCCGTCCAGCAGGACCGAGCCGCCGGTGATCCGGGCCGCGCCGGGCAGCATCCGCAGGAGCGCGAGCGCGGTGGTCGACTTGCCCGAGCCGGACTCGCCGGCGATGCCCAGCGTCTCGCCCGGCGCGAGCGAGAAGCTGACGCCGCTGACCGCGCGCACCGTACGGCCGCCGTCGCGGAACTCGACGCTCAGGTCCCGCACCGCCAGCACGGGCCGCGGCCGGTCGGCCGGTACGGGGCGCAGGCCGGCCGGGGAGCCGGCGGCCGCAGGCGCGGGAGAGGCGGCCGACGCCCCCGCCGAGACCGCCGTCACCCCGATCGGCGGCCGCGTCGGCGCCGTCATCGACGGCGTCCGCCTCGGCGGCGACCTCCACCCCGGCACCGTGGCGGCCGTCCGCGCCGCGCTGCTGCGCCACAAGGTGGTCTTCTTCCGCGGCCAGCACCACCTCGACGAGGAGAGCCACGAGGCGTTCGCCCGGCTGCTGGGCACGCCCGTCGCCCACCCCACGGTCCCCTCCTCCGACGGCCGCTACTCCCTGGGCATCGACTCCCACGACGGCGCCCGGGCCAGCCAGTGGCACACCGACGTCACCTTCGTGCCCGCCTATCCCGCCTTCTCCATCCTGCGGGCCGTCGTCTTCCCCCCCGTACGGCGGCGACACCCTGTGGTCGGACACCGCCGCCGCCTACGCCGGGCTGCCCGAGCCCCTGCGCGTCCTCGCCGACAGCCTGCGCGCCGTCCACTCCAACGCCTACGACTACGTGGCCGTCCGGCCCGGGGTGAGCAGCAAGGCGCTGGAGCAGTACCAGAAGGTCTTCACCGCCACGGAGTTCCGCACCGAGCACCCGGTGGTGCGCGTGCACCCGGAGACCGGCGAGCGGGTCCTGCTGCTGGGGAACTTCGTGCAGCGCGTCGCCGGCGTGCACGCCAGGGACTCCCGGCTGCTGATCGGCCTCTTCCAGCGGCACATCGGACTGCCGGAGAACACCGTCCGCTGGCACTGGCAGGTCGGCGACGTGGCCATCTGGGACAACCGCGCCACCCAGCACTACGGCGTGGACGACTCCGGCGACCACGAGCGCAGGCTGCGCCGGGTCACCGTGGACGGCGACGTGCCCGTCGGGGTCGACGGCCGGCCCAGCCGCCTGCTCAGCCCCGAGACGATCCCCGACCCCTCCTTCGGCATCCCCTCGGGCGCCTCCACCGGGGCGGCCTGACCGGGGCCGCCCGCTCCCCGGGCGGCGGCGCTGCCCGGGGCCGCCGCCCGGCACCTCCTGCCGCGTCGCGCGCACCGGTATGACCGGATGCGAGACAAGGGCGTCCGCGACGGGCAACCATGGGGAAGCTGACCGTGGCGGGGGAGGACCAGGGGAGGAGGAGCGGCGGTGGCGGACGTCGACAGGACCGGGGGAGAGGACCCGCAGGACCCGCAGGAACCGCAGGACCCGGCGCGGGTCGCCCGGCTGCGCCTCGCGGTGTACGTCGAGGCGTTACGGGCCCGGATGCCCGAGGCGCAGTTCGACCTGCTGTGGCAGGCGGTGACGCTGTGGGTCGAGGCCGGCGGCGGGAAGGTGCGGCTGCGGATGGACCCGGAGGACCGGGAGCTGTTCACCGCGGAGGTGCAGCGCGAACTGCTCACGCTGATCGGGCTGATCGGCGCCCTGGAGCCGGGCCACGAGGACCGGGCAGACCACGTGGTGGCCGACCTCGGCGACGGCACGCACGCCAAGGGCGCCATGTCGCTGGTGCCCCCGTCGGTTGCCGCCGACCCCGAGCGGCTGCGGGCGATGCGCGACCGGCTCGACGCCTCCGAGGAGCTGAGCCGCAGCGACGCGGCGGAGCTGGAGGGCATCGCGCGGGCGAGCGGCATGATGCCGGGCGAGGAGGACTGAGGGCCGGTGCCCGCCCGGGCGGGCACCGGGTGACCGCGGGTCCGCGGCGGGCGCCCGCACGCCCGTACGGCCCGGCGCGCCGCGGGGGGTGACGCCCGGCCATGGCGCGCGGTCCGGACGCGGGAGGTCCGTACGGGCGTACGGGGCGCGGCCCGCACCGCGGCCGTCGCCGGCCCGGGGGCCGCGCCCCGTACGCCCGTGGGCCGCGCGGAGCCCGCTCGCGTGGCGGGCGCGCGGAGGCGGACGCATGATGGTGGTGTTCCGACCACGCACCGTCAACTTCCGCCTGTCGGCGCCCCGCGGCCCGCCGCGGAACCGGAAGGGTACCCACCATGGCCTGCGGAAAGACCGCCCTCTGGGCCGGCGAAGCCACCTGGTTCTGCTGCGGGAACGACTGGGGGCCGTGCGCCGGCGCGGGCGGCGGCGCCTGCGGCACCTGCCGGTCGGACGCCTGGCAGGCCGCCTGGCCCAACACCTCCGAGGCGTGCTGGGAGATCACCCGGCCGGACCTGTGCGGCGAGCACCTGCCGCGGCGTGGCTGCGGCTCGGTGCTGACCGTCCGGCACCCGTGCACCGGCGCCGTCGTGTGCGTCACCGTCAGCGACTGCGGCCCGCGCACCTGGAGCTTCTGCGGCGAGGAGGTCTGCTGCGACGGCGGGTGCGCCGCCAACCGGGTGATCGACCTCACCCCCGCCGCGTTCGCGGTCATCGGCAGTCTCAGCTCCGGCAGGCTGCCGGTCCACCTCTACGAGTGAGGGCCCGGCCATGACCGCATCGCGCCGCGCCGCCGCCCCGCTGCACCGGCGCCGCTTCCTGACCGCCGCGGCGGTCGGCGGCGCCACCATCGTCGGGGCCACCGCGCTCGGCGGCACCGACGCCGACGCCGTCTTCGCCGCGCCCCAGGCGCCCCTGGACCCCGCGCTCCCCGATCCCGCGTTCGTGGAGGGCCGCGTCACGGCAGTAAGCGGCGGCGTGCTGGAGGTCACCGGCTCCCACGGCGACCACGCGCGCGTCCGCGTGACGAACGCCACCAGCGTGTGGAAGGCGCGGGCCGCCACCGCCGCGGACATCCGCACCGGCGACGGGCTGTACGCGCGCGGCGTGCGGATGCCCGACGGCACCGTCGCCGCCGACGCGGTCTGGGTGAACATCGTCAGCCTGTTCACCACCATCCGCGGTATCGAGCGCGGCCGCCTGCACCTCGCCCACGGCGGTCACGAGATCACCGGCCACATCGGCGAGTCCACCAGCGCCTCGTACGCGGGCCGGGCGCCGACCTCGGACCTGTCGCGGCTGCGCATCGGGCAGAGCGCGCAGGTCCTCGGCGCGTGGCGGCCGTCGGACGACGGCGTCGACGTCGTCCGCGTCTCGGCCGGACACTGAAGCGGGGAAGCCGCCGATGACCTCCCTCGCCCTCAGCCTGGCCCCGCCGGTCCTGGCCGGACTGCTCGGCTGGGCCGGCGCGGTGAAACTGCTCGGCCGCGCCACCGCCCGGCAGGCGCCGCGGACCGCGCTCGCCCGGCTGCTGCGCGGCGGCGGGCGGGCCGCGCCCGCGCTG